>NZ_KV788703.1:0-10944 GCF_001807385.1 Brachybacterium sp. HMSC06H03
GGGGCACGGCGCGGGAGTTCTCGGGGCGGGTGCTGCGGGTGGACGTCATCGTCTTCTCCCTCGCGTCGGGGCGGGGTCGCCGTCAGCTGGCGGCGACCGGGGCCGGGGCAGGCAGGCGCCGGGTGGCGACTCCCCCGGCCGGGATCTCGAGCACGGTGCCGTCCCCGGCGGGGACCTCGACAGGCCGTGCGGTGTGGTTCAGCGCGATGAGGTGGCGCGCGCCGTCGGCGGCGGTGCGCTCGAGCAGCTCGACGTCCTCGGGCAGGTCCCGAGGCGCGAGTCCCGCCGCGGCGTAGGGCTCGGCGAGCAGGGCGGCGAGGTCTTCGGCGTCGAGGTCCGCGCCGACGTACCAGGCGCGGCCGGCGCCGTGGGCATGCCGGGTCGCGGCGACGCCGCCGGGCAGCGGGCCGTCCGCGAAGCGCCCCAGCGCCTCGGCGCCGGCGAGGTGGAGGTCCTCGGTCCAGATCCGGGCGCGCAGGGAGCTCCCGCTGAGCTCGAGGCGGACCTCCTCGCCCTCGCGCAGGGGGCAGAACTCCTGCACCTCGACGCCGAGCACGGGGGCGAGAGCCGCGTTGAGGCCTCCGGCGCGCACGCCGTCCTCGGCGTCGACGACGCCCGAGAACGGGCCGACGACGAGGTTCCCGCCGGCGGCGACGTAGCCGGCGAGGTTCGCGGCGGCGGCGTCGGTGAGGAGGTACGAGGCGGGGGCGAGCACGAGCCGGTAGGCGGAGAGGTCGTCCTCGGGGTGGACGAAGTCGACCGCGAGGTGATCGCGCCAGAGCCGCTCGTACCAGGTCTGGATCTGGGCGCGGTGGCCGAGCGCGGCCGCGGGCCGCCACGGGAGATCCTGCGCCCAGTGCGACTCCCAGTCCCACAGGACCGCGACGTCGGCGGTGACCCGTGAGCCCCGCAGGTCCGCGAGCTCGCCGAGGCGGGCTCCGAGCTCGGTGACCTCACGCCAGATCCGGCTGCCCGTGCCGGCGTGGGGGAGCATCGCCGAGTGGAACTTCTCCGCGCCCTTGCGCGAGGCGCGCCACTGGAAGAACATCACCGCGTCCGCTCCGCGGCCCACGTGGGACAGCGAGTTGCGGGCCATCTCGCCCGGGCGCTTGGCGATGTTCCGCTCCTGCCAGTTCACGCCCGAGGTGGAGTGCTCCATGAGCATCCACGGCCGACCTCGGGCGAGCGAACGGGTGAGGTCGGCGTCGAGCGCGAGCTCGACGAAGTTCCGCTCGTCGGCGGCGACGAGGTAGTGGTCGTTGGAGACCACGTCGACCTCGTCGGCCCACTTCCACAGGTCGATGTTCGGGCAGGTGTGCGCCATGAAGTTGGTCGTGACGGGAACGTGCGGGGTGAGCTCCCGCAGCACGTCGCGCTCGGCGCGGAAGCACTCGAGGATCTGCTCGGAGCTGAAGCGGCGCCAGTCGAGCTCGAGCGAGGGGTTCTGCACCGACGGCGTGGGCAACGGGGCGTGGACGTCGGCCCACTCGCCCAGCACCTGGCCCCAGAAGGCCGTGCCCCAGGCATCGTTCACCGCCTCGAGGGAGCCGTAGCGGCGGGCGACCCACTCGCGGAAGGCGTCCTGGGCGTGCAAGGAGAAGCTCTCGCCGACGGGGGCGCCGTACTCGTTGTGCACGTGCCAGAGCGCGAGGGCGGGATGGGCGCCGTAGCGCTCGGCGAGGGCGCGGGTGATGGTGGTCGCCGCGTCGCGATAAGCGGGGGACGAGGGGCAGGCCATGCCGCGTGAGCCGGGGCCGAGCGCACGGCCCTGGCGGTCCACGACCCGGGCCTGCGGCTGCTCGCGGAAGAACCAGGCGGGAGGCGCGGCGGTGGGGGTGCCGAGATCGATGCGGATCCCATGACCGTGGAGGATCTCGAACACCTCGTCGAGCCACTCCCACCGGTACTCGCCCCGGCGCGGCTCGAGGCTCGCCCACGAGAACATCCCGATGCTCACCAGGTTCACGCCCGCCTCCTGCATGAGGCGGGCGTCCTCCACCCAGGTCTCCCGGGGCCACTGCTCGGGGTTGTAGTCGCCGCCGAACGCGATGCCCTCGACGCCGAGGGGCCAGGGATGGGCGACAGAGGACTGGGATCGATCACGGTGCATGGTGCAGGACTCTGACACGGAAGTCTTTCCTTCGCAAGCCTCGCCGGCGAGCATTGACTGTGATCGATTACAGTCCTACGCTTCCCGCCAGGCCGTCCACGACCGGGCCGCCTGTCCATCGCAAGGAGGCGAGCATGACCAGTGCCACCCACCCCCGGCAGCGCCCGGGCCTCTCGCGCCGCAGGTTCCTCGGCGCGGCGACGACGCTCGGCGGCGGCGCCCTCGCCGCCGGCTCCCTCGCCGGCTGCGGCGCCGCGGCCGGCACCGGCTCCGGCACCACCGAGCTGACGTTCTGGACCTGGGCCCCCGGCATCGAGGACGTCGTCGCGCTGTGGAACGCGCAGAACCCCGACGTGCAGGTGGAGGTGAGCCGGCAGGACGCCGGCGACGCCGCCGTGACCAAGCTGCTCACCGCCATCCGCGCCGGCAACGGCGCCCCCGACCTCGTGCAGGTCGAGTACCAGGCGATCACCTCGCTGGTCGCCGCGAACGCCCTCGCCGACCTCTCCGCCGACCTCTCCCCCGAGACTGCCGGACACTTCGCAGAGGGGATCTGGTCCTCCGTGGGCCTCCAGGGCGACAGCATCTACGCCATCCCGCAGGACACCGGCCCGCTGCAGCTGTACTTCCGCGGGGACGTCTTCGACGAGCTCGGCCTTTCGGCCCCCACCACCTGGGAGGAGTACGCCGAGGCGGCCCGGACCATACACGCCGCGGACGAGACGATGTTCCTGGGGACCTTCTCCTCGACCGACCCCGGCCTCTTCGTCGGCCTCGCCCAGCAGGCCGGCGCCTCCTGGTGGGAGATCGACGGCGAGCGCTGGCGCGTCGCGATCGACACCGAGCCCACCAGGCGCGTCGCCGAGTACTGGGGCGGCCTCGTCGAGGAGGGCGTCATCGCCGCCGAGCCGATGTACACCCCGCAGTGGAACGCCGCCCTGAACGCGGGCACGCAGGTGGGCTGGGTCTCCGCCGCCTGGGCGCCGGGTGTGCTCGCCGGCAACGCGGGCTCGACCGCCGGGCTGTGGCGGATGGCCACGATCCCGCAGTGGGACGCCGGGCATGCGGCGACCGGGAACTGGGGCGGCTCCACCACCGCCGTCACGGTCGACTCCCCGCGCCGCGCCGCCGCGGTGCGCTTCGCCGAGTGGATGAACACCTCGCCCGAGGGGGTGCGCGCCCTCGTCGAGAAGAGCGGCGTGTTCCCCGCCGACCGGCCCGGTGCGGCCGAGGCCCTCACCGCGCCGCCCGAGTTCTTCGCCACGCAGGAGGACTTCCACGAGCTCTCCACCGACAACGCCGAGGGCGTGCGGCCCTTCACCTTCGGCCCCAACGTCAACGTCGCGTACTCGATCTTCAACGACGCCTTCGCGCTCGCGACCCGGACGGGCACCGCCGACGCCTTCGTCGACGCCGTCGCCACCATCCACGCCGGCACCGTCGCCGACCTCGAGAACCAGGGGTACGACCTCGCATGAGCACCGCCACCGCCTCCACCCTCCGCCGGCGCACCGACCGCTTCGGCTTCATCTTCATCGCCCCCGCCGCGCTCTGCTTCCTCGCCTTCCTCGCCGTGCCGATCGGCTACGCCCTCTGGGTGAGCGTGCGGCGCGAGCAGGTCGTCGGCCTCGGCCTCGGCGCCGGCGGCCGCGTCGAGGGCTGGGCGGGGCTGGGCAACTACGCCCAGGTCCTCGCCGATCCCGAGTTCCTCGCCAGCGCGCTGCGCGTGCTGGTCTACGGCCTCGTGCTCGTGCCCGTGATGCTGGGGCTCGCGCTGCTGTTCGCGCTGCTGCTCGACTCGCCGCGGGCCCGCCTGCGGCGTGCCGGCCGCATCCTGATCTTCCTGCCCTACGCGGTGCCGGCCGTCATCTCGTCCCTGCTGTGGGGCTTCCTGTACCTGCCCGGCACGAGCCCCTTCCACTTCCTGGCCGGCGCGCTCGGCGGCACCCTGCCCGACGTGCTCTCCCCGCAGCTCGTGCTGCTGGCGATCGCGAACATCGGGATCTGGGGCGGCACCGGCTTCAACATGGTGGTGCTGTACACCTCGCTGCGCTCCGTGCCCGGCGAGCTCTACGAGGCCGCGACGCTCGACGGCTGCTCCGAGCTGCAGATCGCGCTGCGCGTGAAGGTGCCGATGATCGTGCCCTCTCTGATCATGACCGCTGTCTTCTCCATCATCGCGACGCTCCAGGTGTTCGCCGAGCCGATGCTCCTGCGCCCGCTGACGAGCTCGATCTCCACCACCTGGTCCCCGCTCATGCGGATCTACCGCGACGCCTTCACCGAGAACGACATCTACACCGCCTCCGCCGGGTCCGTGCTCGTGGCCCTGGCGACCTTCGTCATCTCCTTCGGCTTCCTGCGCCTCGTGCGCGGTCAGGCCTTCTCCCAGGAAGCACGGTGAGCCGCGCCATGACCGCCTCGACCGCTCTCGACCCCTCCGCCCCCTCCTCCGACGCCGTCGCCGACCGCCCCTCGCCCCGCACGGGGCGCACCCCCGCCCGCAGCGGGGTCGGGGCCGAGCGGCCCTCCCTCGTCGCCACCGGGATCCTCCTGCTCGGCGCCCTCTACTGCCTGCTGCCGGTGCTGTGGGTGCTGGTCGCCGCCTCCAAGAGCGCCGACGAGCTGTTCTCGACCTTCACCTTCGCCCCCTCAACGCACCTGCTCGAGAACCTGCGGGACCTGCTCGCGTATCGCGACGGGCTGTTCCTGCGCTGGGCCGGTAACACCGTGCTCTACGCGATCGGCGGCGCGCTCGCCTCGACGCTCGTCTCGGCCGCCGCCGGCTACGGCCTCGCCCTGTTCGACTTCCGCGGCAAGAAGCTGTTCTTCAACATGATCCTCGCCGGCGTGCTGCTGCCGGCCGTCATCCTCGCCGTCCCCCAGTACCTGCTGTTCGCGCAGGCCGGCCTCGCCAACACCTACTGGGCGGTGCTTCTGCCGAGCATCCTGAACCCCTACGGGATCTACCTCGCCCGGATCTACGCCGGCGCCTCCATCCCGCGGGAGATGGTCGAGGCCGCCCGCACCGACGGCGCTGGGGAGCTGCGGATCTTCACCCGCTTCGCCGTGCCGATGATGATGCCGGGGCTCGTGACGGTGTTCCTCTTCCAGTTCGTGGGCGTGTGGAACAACTACATGCTCCCGTACATCATGCTCGGCGACGACGAGCTGTTCCCCATCACCGTGGGGCTCTCGACCCTCATGAACCAGGGCGCCTCGCAGCCGGCGATGTACACCACCGTGATCACCGGCGCGCTCGTCTCGATCATCCCGCTCATCGCCCTGTTCCTGCTCCTGCAGCGCTACTGGCAGTCGGATCTCACCGGCGGCGCGGTCAAGGGCTGAACGCAGCACCCGAGAGCGCTCGCGCCCCTGCCGTCGGCGATACTTGCCGCGGGTGTCGTCGCGTCGCGGCGACCCGAGAGGAGGGAGAGACGTGGCCGCACCACGATCCGACGGGAAGGCCAAGCGTCCGACGATCTCCGAGGTGGCTCGGCGCGCCGGTGTCTCCACAGGGACCGTCTCGCGTCATCTCAACGGAGGGCACTGGGTGTCTCCGGAGGCGTCGAAGGCCGTCACGAAGGCGATCCGGGAGACGGGCTACGTCGCCAACGCCACCGCGCGGAAGCTTCGCACCGGCAGGAGCGGCACCATCGCCTTCGTGGTCGATGAGCCTCCCGCCCGGTTCTTCGAGGACCCGAACTTCGAGGCGCTGGTGGTCGAGGTGGGCGCCGCGCTGGCGACCAGGGATCAGTCGATGGTGGTTCTCCTGGCCGGGGACGAGCCGAGCGCGACAAGGGCCGAGTCATTCCTCCTCACCAGCGGGGTCGATGCAGCGGTCACCGCCTCGGCGCAGCCGCAGCACCATCTGTTCGACAGGCTTCTCTCCTCGGGGATCCCGCTGGTGAACATCGGCAGTCCGACGGGCCTCGAGGATCGCATCGCCTTCGTCGCGGCGGACGATCGTGAAGGCGGGCGGCTGATGGCCGAGCACCTGCTCGAGCGCGGCGCACGCCGGTTCGTCGTCATCGCCGGGCCCGAGCACTCGCCCGGCGGCATCCTGCGCCCCGGTGGGTTCCGCGACGCGATCCGAGCGGCGGCGGTCGAAGGGGTCGACGCGGAACTGCTGCAGGTTCGCCACGGCGACTACTCGAGCGACAGCGGTCGGGAGATCGCCCGTGAGCTGATCGCGGCTCATCCGAGGTTCGACGGTCTCTTCGCCGCGAATGACCGGATGGCGCGCGGAGCGATCGAGGCGCTGCACGAAGCGGGCCGCGCCGTTCCCGGAGACGTCCTGGTCGGCGGGTTCGACGACTCCGCCGGTGCGAAGGACGAGACTCCGCCGCTGACGACGGTTCGTCAGGACTTCACCCGCATCGCCGAGGAGCTCGTCGACGCACTCAACAAGCAGATCGACGGCGGGGTGCGCACGAATGTGATCGTGCCGGTGCGCCTGGTGATCCGCGAGTCGACGGCGGCTACGGAGGTCTGAGGCCCGCCGGGCGTCACAGCGCTGCGGGCCGTGGGCTGGGTGATGCTGGTCCTCTGGCTGCTCGGCGCCGCGGGCACCGCCCGCGACGTCGCGGCCGGGACGATGCTGCTCCCCCGCGCCCGGCCGAGTTGGTCGACTCCACGGAGGGAACCGCCTTCGACAGCCTCCTCGTCACCATTACCCTCGACGGCACGCTGTGGCAGCTCGCGGCGGTCCGCACTGCGCCGCCGCAGAGGGGCACGACGACATGGACCGCGCAGGGCGGGGTCTGACCTTCCCCGCCCGGACGGGTCAGGCGGAGGTCAGCAGCCGCTCGGGGACCAGCTCGGCGCCCTCGACGCCGGCGAGGAGGCCGGGCGCGATCCGCTCACCACGGCGGACGATCGTCAGGCCGCCGCGCTCCTCGAGGATCACGAGCTCCACCTCGGCGGGGTCGAGCACTCCCCCGATGCGCAGTCGATCGTGCAGCCCGGCCTCCGTCAGCCCACGTCGGCGCAGGGCCTCTGCACGGCTGCTCCCCTCGAGCATCACGACGCTCGGGCGGCGACGCACGGCCGCGGGCAGGACCGGAGCGATGCGGCGGAACGTCCCCATCAGCGCATCCATCACCATCAGCGTGTTCAGCGCGAGCAGGGCTGCGAGCATCGTCGGCGACTCCCCGAGCATCGAGCGTGCACTGACCCCGCCCACCACGGCGAGCACCACGAAGCTCGCCGTGCTCATCGTCGCCATCAGCCGGGTGCCGGAGAGATGCACCAGCAGCGTGAAGAACAGGTAGAGCACGATCGTGGAGAGCACCACGCCCAGTGCACCGGTCCAGCTGATCCCGAGATAGTCGTGCCAGAGCAGGTCCAGGTCGATCATGTGCGCCATTATCACCAGGCGACGGGGAGCTGCCGGGCGGAGGCTCTCAGCGCAGCACGGCGCGGCGCACCATCTCGTCGATCCGAGCTGCCTGCCGGCGAGCGCGCGGGCGAGGCGCCGGGCCTGGAGCGCTGAGGGTACTCCTCCCAGCCGCCCAATGAGTGCTTCAGCTGGTCGACGTCGAGGGCGAGCGCGAGCGGGCGCCCCGCGGCGAGGGTGGACTTGCCGCTGCCGGGCGCGCCGTTCAGCAGAAGGGGGTCGGGGCGGTCATCCCGGCAACCTCTCGCGGATGACGCGGCGGCGGCTCCGGGACTCCTCCCGGACCCGCCGCCGTCGGTCGTCGGTCGATGCTCTGCCGGCCCCTGCCGGCCGGATCCTCGGGATCAGCCCACGCTCGCGCGCGGCGCGCCGATGCCCGGATCGATCCTCGGCACCTCGCCCGACCCGGGGCGGATGTCGATGTCGAAGATGTCCAGCGGCAGGGAGACGGTCGCGCAGGCGTTGGGGATGTCCACCACACCGGAGAACCGTCCCTCGATCGGCGCGGCGCCCAGCAGCAGGTAGGCCTGCTCGGCCGACCAGCCGAAGGTGGTCAGGTACTCGATCGCGTGCAGGCACGCCCGCTGGTAGGCGAGGTGCGAGTCGAGATAGCGCTGCTCACCGTCGAGCGTCACCGAGGTGCCGGAGAAGCTCAGCCACTGCGAGTGCTGCGGGGCGGTGTTCCCGGGCATGAAGATCGCATTCTCGGCGACGTTGTACTTCTCCATCCCGCCGGGGATCACGTCGACGTGCAGGTCGACGAACCCGCCCATCTCGATGCCGCCGCAGAAGGTGATCTCGCCGTCGCCCTGGCTGAAGTGCAGGTCGCCGACGGAGAAGTTCGCCCCGTCCACGAACACGGGGTAGAAGATCCTCGTGCCGCGGGTGAGGTTCTTGATGTCCTGGTTGCCGCCGTTCTCGCGCGGTGGGGCGGTGCGCGCCCCCTCCCCCGCGACCCGGTCGAACTCGCCGTCGGGGACCCCGCCGAGGATCGCGCCGTCCGGCTCGGGCGGCAGGGCGAGGGCAGGCACGCGGTCCGGGTCCGTCGCGATGAGCGCCGCCTCACGGGAGTTCCACTTCCCCAGCAGCTCCGGCGACGGGGCGGTGCCCATCAGGCCGGGGTGGATCATGCCGGTGAACTCGACGCCGGGGACGTGGCGGGAGGTCGCCCTCTCGCCGCGGAAGTCCCACACGGCCTTGTAGGCGTCGGGGAACTGGTCGGTGAGGAAGCTGCCGCCGTTGCGCTTGGCGAAGATGCCGGTGTAGCCCCAGCCCTGCCCCGCGAGCGGGCCGTCGTCCTCCTGCGGGATCGGGCCGACGTCGAGGATGTCCACGATCAGCAGGTCGCCCGGCTTCGCCCCCTCGATACGGAAGGGGCCCGAGAGGGTGTGGACGGTGTGCAGGGGCGCGGTGGCGATGTCCTCGGCGGAGTCGTCGTTCTTGATGTAGCCGTCGAACCACTCGCGGCAGTCCACGCGGAAGGTGTCGCCGGGCTTGACGCTGACGGCCGGCGGGATGTCCGGATGCCAGCGGTTGTGACCGAGGATCTTCTGCTCGGTGAAGGGCTTCGCGGAGTCGAGGGGGAACACGTTCTGGGGCATGCTTCTCCTTCCACAGCGACGGGTCCGCGGATCGGCCCCGCCGGGTCCTGGGCCGGTCTCAGGGACGCGGCAGCCGCGCGTGGCGCGGGTCCGTCGAGGTGCGGGTCGCGGCGGGGCGGGCCCCGGGGACGCGATCGACGACGGCGGGTTCGTGGGCGCTGCTCGCGGCGCGGTCCAGCAGCTGTCCGGCGGTCGAGCCGAGCCGGCCGAGGCGCGGGGCGCTCATCCGCCGACGGGCCGGCGCACCGCAGTCGGGGCAGAGGAGGTCCTCGTCGCGGGCGCTGATGGGCACCGAGCGCTCGTACTCGTGCGCGCTCTGGCAGCGGAACTCGTAGATCGGCACCGGGCCCTCCTGTCACCTGCATCACTTCGCCGTGGTGACCCCACCATAGGCAACTGGCGGCGGTTCCGCGACGCCTCGGGCGATCGGGCGGTCGCCGGAGGGGACCGGGCCGGCGCCGGGCTCGGAGCAGGGACCGGGCGGGAGCCGGGCTCAGAGCGGGAGCTTGAACCCGAGATGGCTCGGGGCGTACCCGAGCCGGGTGTAGAAGCGGTGGGCGTCCGTGCGGGCGGCATCGGTGGTGAGCTGGGCGAGGGCGGCGCCGTGCTCGCGCCCCCAGCGATGGACCCACTGCATCAGCGCGGTCCCGAGGCCGCTCCCCCGCGCGTCGGCGGCCACGCGCACCGACTCGATCTGCAGGCGCAGCGCCCCTGCGCGGGAGAGGGACGGCAGCAGCGTCAGCTGGAGCGTGGCGAGCAGCGCGCCCGCGTCGTCGCGCGCCGCGAGCAGGAGATGCGCGGGATCCTGGTCGATCGCCGCGAAGGCCCGGCGATAGGGGCCGAGCTCCGGGGCATCCCGCTCCCGGCCCAGCACGTCGTCGGCGAGCAGGTCGACGAGCTCGGGCAGGTCCGCCTCGCGCGCGCGGTGCAGGGCGACGGGGCCGGTGGGGAGGTCCAGGATGTCCAGAGCGGTCATGGACGCCATTGTGCGGGTGCCCGCCCGGAGGTGGGCACGCGCTCCGGGTACCCGTCCTCGGCACAATGTCCCCATGAACGCGCCTTCGTCCCCCGCCACGCCCTTCGCCCCCGGCACGCCCCGCGGCGCGCAGCTGTCCTTCTCGGACCAGCCGGCCTGGATCGTCGCCGACGAGGTGGTGGGCGGCTGGACCCTCCTGATCGGCGGCGTGGAGCAGTCCCACGTGGACCTCGAGGACCCGACGCGGCTCGTCCACGAATACCTGCGCCGGATGGGCAACGTGCTGGACCAGGTGCGGCCGGCCGGGGCGCCGCTGCGCATCGCGCACCTCGGCGGCGGGGCGCTGACCCTGGTCCGCTACGTGCAGGCGACCAGGCCCGGCTCCGCGCAGCTGGTGATCGAGATCGAGCGGGAGCTGCCCACCCTCGTCACCACCGCGCTGCCGCTGCCGGAGGGCACGGAGCTCGAGGTGGTCATCGGGGACGCGCGCGAGGAGCTCGCCGAGCTCGGGGAGCGGGAGTTCGACGTGATCGTGCTCGACGTCTTCTCCGGCCAGGACTCCCCCGCCCATCTCGCCGAGGCCGGGTTCTACCGCGAGGCGCTCTCCCACCTGGGGGCCGACGGGCTGCTGATGGTGAACGTCGGCGACGACGCGGGGCAGCTCTTCCTCGCCGCGCAGGTGCGGGAGCTCGAGGCCGCGGCTGCCGTGGTCGGCGTGCCGGGGGTGTGGACGCTCACCGATGCGCAGCTGCTGGCCCGCCCGGCCGACGGGAACATGGTGCTGCTGGCCGGCGACGCGCTCGCCTCCCCGGCGGTCGAGGACTGGCGCGCAGCCTGGCTCGCGGCCGGGCCGCACCCG
>NZ_KV788704.1:0-6204 GCF_001807385.1 Brachybacterium sp. HMSC06H03
GGGGTCAGCGGGGCCGGTCCACCCGATGGGGTGGCCCGGTCAGCCCCTGCGCGCCTCGGCGTGCTCGGCGCGCGCCCGCTCGCGGGCGCGGCGCTTGGCCTCCTTGGTCTCCCGCAGCTCCTTCTCCTCGGCGAGGGTGATCACCGTGCCGCCGGGATCGGTCGCGACGGTGCCGTCGGGGTGGGTGACCAGCAGGCCGTCCGGCTGCTCGTCGGAGCGTTCGCCCCGCTCGTTGAAGGCGAGCCGCGCCTCGTGCACGCGGTGGGCGTCGGCGAGGAGCTCGCGAACGCTGTGCTCGGCCACGACGATGTCCTCGTACTTCGCGGGCAGGCCGTCGACGATCTTCTCGTGGGCGAGCATCTTCTCGTACATCGCGTCCCGCTGCTCCTCGAAGGAGCGGTAGGTCATCTCGAGATAGGCGCGGGCCTCGTGATGGGCGTTGTTCACCGCGGCCTGTGCCCGTCCCTTCGGGGACAGCAGGGAGGCCAGGACCGTGACCGTGAGAACGCCGATGATCACGCTGAGCGAGAAGGCGGTGGTGATCTCCGGGATCGCGTGCACGGCCTCGCCGCCGTTGATGAAGCCCAGCTCGTTCTCGTGCAGCGCGTGCACGACGAGCTTCACGCCGATGAAGGCGAGGATGATCGACAGGCCGTAGGAGAGGTAGACCAGGCGGTCGAGCAGCCCGTCGATGAGGAAGTACAGCTGGCGCAGCCCCAGCAGGGAGAACACCGTCGCAGTGAACACGATGTAGGTGTTCTGGGTGAGGCCGAAGATCGCCGGGATCGAGTCGAGCGCGAAGAGGATGTCGGTCGCGCCGATCGCGATCATGACCAGCAGCATCGGGGTGAGGACGCGCTTGCCGTTCTCGATGGTGAAGAACTTGTCGCCGTCGTACTCGTCGGTCGCGGGCAGGACCTTCTTCACCAGGCGGACGAAGACGCCCTCGGAGTCCTCGTGGGAGTCCCCCTTCAGCTCGTCCACGATCATCTTGATCGCCGTGTAGAGCAGGATCGCGCCGAAGAGGTAGAAGGCCCAGGAGAAGTTGTCGATCGCGGCGGCGCCGAGGGCGATCATGCCCGAGCGCGCGATGATCGCGAAGGTGATGCCGAACAGCAGCACCTTCTGCTGGTCCTCGCGCGGCACGGAGAAGCCGGCGATGATGATCAGGAAGACGAAGAGGTTGTCGACCGAGAGGGCCTTCTCGGTGACGTACCCGGCGAAGTACTCGGTGCCCATGTCGACACCGCCGAAGACGAGGACCAGCACGCCGAAGGCGAGCGCGATGCCGACGTAGAGCGCGGACCACACAGCCGCTTCGCGCAGGGTGGGGATGTGCGCCTTGCGCACATGGAAGATGTAGTCGAAGGCGAGGAGCCCGAGCACCACGATGATGGTGACGGCCCAGATCAGGGGGGAGACGGTCATGGAGGACCTTCCGGGTCGTGAGACGATCCCGGGTCTCTCCACCTGTCATGACCTCTGACAGGCCGCTGCGCCCGGGGGCCCGTTCGGTGGTTCCCGTGATGACGTGCGCAGCGTGGCGGATACTCCCCCGTTGCCATCGCCGAGTCTACACGCGGGTGATGCGCGCCTGGGAGGGGGCTGGGTCGCGCCTCTCAGCGCGCGAGCGGCCGTCAGCGGTCGTCGACCGCGTCCTCCAGCTCGTCCTTGTCCATCTCCGAGCGGCCCTCGACGCCCTGGCGGCGGGCATCCTGGTAGAGCTGCTCCTTCGTGCGTCCCTTCGCGCCGCTGTGCGAGCGCTCGCCGCCCCGCTCGGACGGGGACTTGTCCTCGAGCGAGGTCCGGCTGGCCTCCTCGGACTCTCCCTCCTGGGCGCGGGTCTTGTTCACCGTGCGGGCCGCGATCTCCTCGGCCTCGTCCTCGGGGACGCCCTTGTCGAGCTGGCTGTCCTTGATGTGCTGGAACTGGCGTTCGCGCTTCGCGCTCCATGCCTCGGGCATGACTGCTCCTCCTTCTCCGTCGTGCGTCTGCGATCTCCGATCGGAGCGGTCGCCGTGCCGGAGATGACCGGCACGTCCATGCTGTCGCACAGCGGGCCGATGTCGAGATCGGGGACCGATCGGTCGAGCCCGGACCCGGGTACCGGACGGCCCGGAACGCCCCTGCGGGAGGCGGGGCCGGCCGACGGGGACGGCTTCCCCGTCGGCCGGCGACGCTCACTCGCGCAGCTCACTCGCGCGCGCGGTCCCCGGACATCGACCCGATGCTGTTGGACGGGGTGGCCTCGTCCTTCCAGCGGAGCAGCGCGCCGACGCCCTCGGGGATCCCGAGCGCGTCCTCCTGCAGGGCGGAGACCGAGGCGTCGATGGCCAGAGCCGTGCGCAGCAGCTCCTCGATCCCGGCGGGCTCCCCGCCGGTCACGAACACGAGCTCCTCGACCTGGCCGCGGCCGATCGCCTGGGCGACCTCGGTCACGCCGCCCACCGAGGCGCCGTCACGCGCCTGGCTCTCGCGGAAGCGGCCCTCGAGGTCCCGCTGCCGGGCGGCGATGAACTCCTCGGTGGCGCGGGTGAGCGCCTCGCGGAAGGGGCCACGGTCCAACGCGGCACCGCGGCTGCCGCCGGGGACCTCCAGGAGCCGGTCGCGGGTCTCACGGCCCAGCGCCTCGCGCAGCAGCCCCATCGCGCGCACGTCGCCGCTGAGCATCACCATGTCCACGCGGTGCTCGCGCAGCGCGCGCTCGACGGCCTCGGCGACCGCGTCGGCGTTGCGCTCCCAGGAGTCCTCGACGCGGGCCTCGAAGTTGTCGGCCCGCCAGCCGTGCTGGGGCCCGCCTCCGACGCTCGCCTTGTGGAGGACGTCGTGGCCGCCCTCGACGGTCGCGTCCTCTCCCAGACCGTTCGGGCCGTGGGCGATCGACGGGTTCTCCGGTGCTCGCAGGTGCAGGTCGGCACCGGCCCGGTCCACGACCACCAGCAGCTGGCGCACGGCGAAGGGGATCAGCTGCAGCAGCGGCAGCAGCTGCGGGAACTCGCCCCGGTGGGCCGACTCCTTCAGCGGAGGCGCCGGAAGGACCCGGTCCACGAGGATCCCGTCGTCGTTCCCGAAGACGGAGCGGCCCTGCCGTCCGCCGAGGGTCGAGGGGCTGAGCACAGTCTCCTCGATCTGGGCGAGCAGCGCCTGCGGGGCGCCGTCGGCCGTGAGGGTGGAGCGCATCCGCGCCCAGCGGGCCTCGAGCTCGCCGGCGGCATGGGGGTCGGTCCGGGTGGTGTCGAGGTGGACCGAGACGACGGGGCCGGTCGCTTCGAGGACGGGCGTGAGCCAGGGCAGTTTCACAGTGGACCTCCAGGTGCTCGACGTGCGGGGACGACCGTGCTCCCAGCTCGGCCTCTTCGCCCCGCCTGGGTCCGTTCAACCCTGGCACGCGGGGTCCGGCATCGCAAGCGGGTTCGGGCCGAGGGGGTCGCTGCCCTGCGTGGGGCCCGCTCCGACTCCCGACCCGCGGGGCGGTCAGAAGGTGAAGCCGCGGAAGAGCAGCAGCGCCAGGCCCAGGCCGACGACGAGGTTCACGCCGGTCGCCGCCGCGAACACGACGATCGGCTTCCAGCCGGACTCCCTGATGCTCGAGGCGTTGAACTCGAGGCCGATCGAGACGAAGGCGAGGGTCAGCGCCCAGGTCTGCAGCTCCTTGGCGGCGTCCAGCCGCGGCTCGAGGACGGCCTCGGGGAGGGACTCCGCGAGCACCGTCGCCACGACCGAGGCGAGCAGGAAGCCGAGCACGAACTTCGGGAACCGCTCCCAGAGCATCGCCAGCGAGCGGCGATCTCCCACGCGGCGCGTGCCGGAGCCGGCGACGGCCCGGCCGGCGGCGGGGGCGACCTTGAAGGAGAAGTACAGCGTCAGCAGCACGGCGACGATGCCCAGCAGCGCGTTCTGGGTGACCTTCACGATCGAGGCGATCTGCAGCGGCTGCTCGCCGGCGACCGCGCCCGCGGCCGTCACCGCGGCGGTGGTGTCGATGTTGCCGCCGATCCAGGCGCCGGTGACCGCGGGGGACAGCCCCATCAGGTCCGCGAGCCAGGGCAGCAGGAAGATCGAGGGCACCGCGAAGACGATCACGAGGGTGGCGGTGTAGGCGAGCTGCTCCTTCTTCGCCTCCACGGCGCCGGCGGCCGCGACGGCGGCGGAGACCCCGCAGATCGACAGGGCGGAGGCGAGCAGGGCCCGCAGCCTGTCGTCCAGCCCCAGCAGCCCGGCGAACCACCAGGTGAACGCGAAGACGACGGTGATCAGCAGGATCGCCTGGAGCACGGCGGGACCCGCCGCGCGCACCACGATCGCGAAGTTCACCGTCGCGCCCAGCAGCACCAGGCCCACCTTGATGAACAGCTCGGTGCGGAAGGCCGCGGCCATGCGACGCCGCACCCCGGTCAGGGACAGCACCGCGTTGCCGAGGAAGCCGAGCGCGATCGCGTAGACCGGGTACTCGATCGACTTCGCGACCTTCCCGACGGCGGTGCCCTCGGTGAGCTCGGGGACCGCATCGGTGAGCACCGAGACCAGCCAGGCCAGGGCCACCACGATCACGAGGCCTGCGACGGTCCAGCCGAGCGCGGCGCGCGGAGCCGGGCCGGGGGAGGGGGCGGAGGCCTCGGCCGCGGCGCCGTCGGCGGCGGTCCGCTCCGTCGCGCTCACGGGATCAGCTCCGGGGAGACCAGCCCGGCCATGCAGGCGCCGAACAGTACGAGCCCCACGAGCGTCGCGATCCAGTCCTCGCCGAGGGAGAACCGCTTGTGGTCATCGGGGTTGTCGGGACGCTCGGTGCTGCTCACCGTTCCTCCTCCAGTCTCGGGATGCCCCGGCGCACGCACTGGGGCCTGGAGGCACTGTAGGACATCGGCTCGTGGTGTCTCGGCGAGCGACCAGCACGTTCGCTCCGCGACCGCGTCCTGTCAGGCGCCCGTCAGATCTCGTCCATGTGACGGACACCCGCGGCGGCCGCCACGACGCGCCAGTCCTCGGCGAGGGAGGCGATCGTCGCGTGGGCGTTCAGGCCGGAGGGCTGGGGGACGACGTGGAGGCCGATCCCGGCCGGCCAGCCCTCGACCTCGGCGGGGTCCTGCCGTCCGAGCCGGGCGCGGGGCAGCGCGTAGGCGGTGCGGAAGGCGGTGATCCCGGCGATCGCGACCGTGCGGGGACGCAGCGTCTCGAGCCGCTCGACGAGGCGGCGGCCGGACGCGCGCAGCTCCTCGCGCCCCAGCTCGTCGGCGCGCACGGTCGCACGGCCGATCAGGTTCGTGATCCCGATGCCGCGGGTGCGGAGGTCCTGCTCGTCCTCGGGGTCCAGGCCCCGGGAGGCGTCCACGAGGCGGGAGGTGAGGCCGGCGCGGTGCAGGGAAGGCCAGAAGCGGTTCCCGGGCCGGGCGAAGGGGGCGTTCACGGCCGCGGTCCACAACCCCGGGTTGATGCCGACGATCAGCAGGCGCAGCTCCTCGCCCCGTCCCGGGTCCGGCAGCACGTCGTCGATCGCGTCGGGGTCGGGGGTCGCGAAGTCGGTCAGCTCGTCCCGGGAGGGACGTCGGCCGCCGAGCGGGGAGGGGCGACGGATGCTCATCCCTGCACTGTATGTCGGCCGGCGGTCGTACTGTGCTCCCATGCGCCCCATGGAGGCAGGACGACTGCAGGTGATCGCGGGCCCGATGTTCGCGGGCAAGACCGAGGAGCTGCTGCGGCGCGTGCACCGGGCGCGCCTGGCGGGTCGGCGCGTCGAGGTGGTCGGCCACAGCCTCGACGACCGCGGCGGCGCGGACCGGCTCAGCACCCATCTGGGCCGCAGCACGCCCGCCCGGATGCTCGAGGACCCGGACGTGCTGCGAGGGCTGCCGGACGCGCCCGAGGGCGCCGAGGGCCGGGTCGAGCTGCTCGCCCTCGACGAGGCGCAGTTCTTCGGTCCCGCCCTCGTGCCGGTGCTCGAGCAGCTGCTCGAGGCCGGGATCGACGTCGCCGTCGCCGGGCTGTGCCTCACCTACGACGGCGAGCCCTTCTCCCCGCTGCCGGAGCTGATGGCGCGGGCCGAGGAGGTCGTGAAGCTCACCGCGGTGTGCACGGTGTGCGGCGCGGACGCCGCCTTCCACATCCGCCTGGTCGACGACGGGGCCGACGCCCGGCGCGCGACCGCCGCGCAGGTGGGGGGCGGGGAGTCCTACCGGGCGCGCTGCCGCGCCCACCGCGATCCCGCCG
>NZ_KV788705.1:0-2612 GCF_001807385.1 Brachybacterium sp. HMSC06H03
CGCTGCGCGGCGGGGGCGGTGCGGGCGGCGGCGCGGACCCAGGTCCACGGGTCGGCGGCCTCGTCCCGGCCCGCGGAGCCGAAGGCGAGCGGGGTGCCGTCGCTGACGAGGTCGAGGAAGGGGGCATCCTCGGTGACGGGGGCGATCACCTGCACGCCCTCGCGCGTCCCCGTCGGCCCGGGCAGGCGCAGCACGATCCCGTGCGCGCCCGCGGCGGCGTCGCCGGCCGGGTCGGGATCGGTGCCGTCCGCGGTCGCGGCGGCATCGACGAAGCCGGGGGTGACCAGGCAGCCGGTGGCGTCCACGCGCTCGGCCTCCGGGTGGAGCACGAGAGCGCTGTCCTCGGGGCCGGTCCAGGCGATCAGCCCGTCGGCCACCAGCATCGCGGAGGCCTCCGGGTCGTCCGCGCTGTACAGGACGATGCCGGTGTAGAGGACGGGCGCCGTGGACTGCGAGGGGGGCCGTGCAGGCTGGTTCTGGGCACTCACATGTCTCATCCTCCCCGCTCCCCCTGGGAGAACGCTCATCGGCCGATCTCCTGGGCGACCAGGCCGCGGCGCACGCCGTCGATCGCGGCGCGCGCGGTCCTGCCCAGGCGCTCGTCGGCGGTGAGCTGGTCGAGCAGGTCGATCACCTGACGGCAGTGGCGCACGAAGTCGCCCGGCGGGAGGTCGTTGCCCTCGAGCGCGGCGGCCAGGTGCGCGCCGCGCGCCCAGCGGTGCACGATCGCCGCGATCGCGGGATCCGGCGGGAGGGTGGGGTCGATGCCGTGCCGCGCCTCGGCGGACTGCAGCTCGGCCGCGATCCTGCTGGAGGCCTCGAGCGCCGCGCCGACGGCGGGATCGGCGATCAGCTCCGGCGCACGGTCGTCACGGCGGGTCTCGTGGACGGCGGCGGAGACCACGGCGGCGAGCCCCGCCGCGTCCAGGCCGTCCCATGCGCCGTGCTCGAGGCATTCGGCGATCAGCAGGTCCCGGTCGCTGAACAGGCGTCGCAGCCGCATCCCGCTCGCGGTGGGCACGAGCTCCTCCCCGTCCTCGCCCGCGTGCTCGAGATACCCGAGCTCGAGCAGCAGGTCGGTGAGGCGGTCGAAGCGGCGGGCCAGCGAGCTGGTGCGTCCGCTGATGCGGCGCTGGACGCCCTCGAGCTCTCCGCGGGACTTCCGCCACCGGCCCACCCAACGCAGATGCGACTCTAGGTCGGGGCAGGCCGCGCAGGGGTGCTCCGCCAGCTGTGCGCGCAACTCCTGGAGGCGGGGGTCCTGGGCGGCGGTGGAGGGGGTGCGCCCGGCGCGCCGGCGCACCTCGCGGCGGGCGTCGTCATCCTGGCCGGCCAGGCGCTGTCGGAGCGCGGAGGCGGTGTCCTTGCGCACCTTGCCACTGCCGAGCGCCTCCGGGCGCGGCAGGCGCAGGGTGTCGATGACCGCGGGCGGGGAGGGCACGTCCCCGGGGCGGAGGCTGCGGCGGCGTCCCTCGGTGTCCAGCAGGTCCACCTGGGGGCCGCCGAGGACGTGGCGGTCCACGTCGAGCACGACGGCGTATCCGCGTCGCTTCCCGCCGGGCAGCGCGATGATCTCGCCGCGTCGCAGGTTGCCGAGCACGCTGCGGGTGCGGTCGCGGTCCGCGGCGGCCCGGGCCTGGGAGAGCTCCTTCTCCCGCGCGCTGATCGCCTCCTGGATCCCGGCGTACTCGAGCAGGTCGCCGCGCTCGCAGGTCACCGCCGCACGGTAGTCCTCGACGGTGTCCTCGAGCTCGCGGGCGCGCCGGGCGAGGCCCACCACGGAGCGGTCCGCCTGGAACTGGGCGAAGCTGGTCTCGAGGGTCTCGCGGGCGCGGGAGAGGTCGAAGCGGTCCAGCAGGTTCACCGCCATGTTCGGGGTGGGGCGGAAGGCGGAGCGCAGCGGGTAGGTGCGGCGCGAGGCGAGGGAGGCGGCGGCCGGGGCGTCGAAGCGCGGCCCGCCGACGATCACGGCATGCCCCTCGGTGTCGATGCCGCGCCGTCCCGCACGTCCCGTGAGCTGGGTGTACTCCCCCGGTGTGAGGTCGGCGTGCTCGACGCCGTTGAACTTCACGAGCTTCTCGAGCACCACGGAGCGGGCCGGCATGTTGATGCCGAGGGCGAGGGTCTCGGTGGCGAAGACGACCTTGAGCAGCCCGCGGGCGAAGAGCTCCTCGACGAGGGTCTTCAGCAGCGGCAGCATCCCGGCGTGGTGGGCGGCGTAGCCGTCCAGGACGGCGCGGCGGAAGGCGCGCAGGCCCAGCACCTCCTCGTCCTCGACGCCGATCTCGGCGAGGCGCTCGTCGAGGACGGCGCGGATCTCGCCGCGCTCGTGGTCGTCGGTCAGGCGCAGGCGGGCCCGGGCGCACTGCTGGACGGCGCCCTCGCAGCCGGCGCGGGAGAAGATGAACATGATCGCGGGCAGCAGCGCGGCATCATCGAGCACCTCGACCACCTCAGGGCGGCGCATCGGACGGCCACCGGCCCCGCCGCGAGAGCCGCCGTGCCGACCGCCCTCGTGGCGCGAGTCGTCACGTCCCGAGCCCGGACCGTGGTTCCGCGGGCCCCCTTGCTCGCCGCGGGGATCCCCGAAGCGGGCGATCGCCTCCTCGACC
>NZ_KV788706.1:0-39808 GCF_001807385.1 Brachybacterium sp. HMSC06H03
CCGCGCCGGGCAGAGCAGTCCGGGCCGGGCGACCGACAGGGCGGTCGGACGCGGCTGCGGCGTGGTGAAACGCGGCCGCAGCGCGGGGAGCCGGGCCCGGAGCGGGCGGAGGAGCCGCCCGAGACGTCCAGCAGACGGTCCCGGAACGGTCACGAATGCATCCCGACATCCGATCAGCGCTCCCCTCATGTGGACAGATGTCGCCGGGGGAAGCATTCTCGGAGCATGAACGAGCGCACCACGCCGCCCGACGCCGACGTCGCGGGGCAGGACCCGACCCGCCCCGAGGGGGCTCCCCGCACCGGCGAGCCCCTGATCTCCGTGCGCGGGGTCGACAAGTTCTTCGGCGACTTCCAGGCGCTGAAGGGCATCGACCTCGACATCCACCGCGGCGAGGTCGTGGCGCTGATCGGCGCCTCCGGCTCCGGCAAGTCGACCCTGTGCCGCTGCCTGAACCGGCTGGAGACGATCACCGCCGGGGAGATCACCATCGACGGGGAGCGGCTGCCCGAGGAGGGCCGGGAGCTCACCCGCCTGCGCGCCGACGTCGGCATGGTGTTCCAGAGCTTCAACCTCTTCCCGCACCTCAAGGCGATCGACAACGTGACCCTCGGCCCGCGCAAGGTGCGCGGCGTGCCCAAGGCCGAGGCGGACCAGCAGGCGATGGAGCTGCTGGAGCGCGTGGGCCTCGCCGACAAGGCGAACGCCCTGCCCACGGCGCTGTCCGGGGGCCAGCAGCAGCGCGTGGCGATCGCCCGGGCGCTGGCGATGAAGCCGAAGGCCCTGCTCTTCGACGAGCCGACGTCGGCCCTGGATCCCGAGGTGATCAACGAGGTCCTGGACGTGATGGCCGAGCTCGCGGAGGCCGGGATGACGATGCTCGTGGTCACCCACGAGATGGGCTTCGCCCGCCACGTCTGCGACCGCGTCGTCTACATGGACGCCGGCGAGATCGTCGAGGAGGGCGAGCCCGAGCAGTTCTTCACCTCTCCCCGCAGCGACCGCGCCAAGGCGTTCCTGTCCAAGATCCTCGCGCACTGATCCCGGCGCACCCCGCCCGCTGCGCGCACCGACCCCCACAGTCCCCACCGAGAGACCGGAGAGATCCATGACCCCCACGAGCTTCCGTCCCCGCCGCCGCGCGCTCGTCGCCGCCGCGGCCGCCCTGCCCCTCGTCGGCCTCGCCGCCTGCGGCTCCGACACCGGCGACGGCCCCGACCTCGGCAGCAGCGGCGGCTCCGACGGCGGCGGCGAGGGCTCGGCCTTCGCCGACGTGATCGCCTCCGGCCCCGTCGCCTCCGAGGACGCGATCGCCGGCAGCGCCTGGGCCGCCGCGATCAAGGAGAAGGACCAGCTGATCCGCGGCGGCACCGTCGCCAACCAGGTCTTCTCCCTCGCCTCGACCACCGGCGGGCAGCCCACCGGCTTCGATGCCGGCATCACCCAGCTGCTGGCCAAGTACATCCTCGGCGAGGGCGGCGAGGAGAAGGTCGAGTACATCGACACCACCGTCGAGACCCGCGAGACCCTCGTCCAGAACGGGACCGTGGACTGCGTGATCGCGACGTACTCGATCACCCCCGAGCGTCTCGAGGTCATCGACTTCGCCGGCCCCTACTACCTCTCCGGCACCGCCATCCAGGTGCGGACTGAGGATGCGGAGTCGATCTCCGGGCCCGAGGACCTCACCGGCAAGAAGGTGGTCACCCAGGCGAACTCGACCGGCATCCAGGCCGCGGAGGAGTTCATCCCGGACTACGACGCCTCCCTCGTCCAGACCCTCCCGGACAACGAGTCCTGCGTCGCCGCGCTCAAGCAGGGCCGGGCCGACGCCTACGTGCTCGACCAGGGCGTGCTGCTCGGCAACTCCGCCGCGGACCCCGAGGTCACCGTCGTGGGCGAGCCCTTCGTCGACGACCCCTACGGCGTGGGCCTCGCGAAGGACAGCGAGGGCGCGGTCGACTTCGTCAACGCCTTCCTGCAGGAGATCATCGACTCCGGCGCCTGGGAGAAGCTGTGGACCGCCACGATCGGCGAGGTCATGGACACCGAGGCCCCCGAGCCGCCCACCCCCGGCGACCTCCCCTCCTGATCGGCTGAGCCGCCCGGCCGACGGGCGGGCCGCCGGCCCGGCGGCCGATGAGCCGCCCGCAGGCCGGGCGCCGGCCCGTCGGCCGCCCCGATCTCCCGTCCCCCGATCGCACTGAGAGGCCCCTGATGGATGCCATCCGCGAGAACATCCCGCTGCTGCTGCAGGGCATCGGGACGACCGTCGCCCTGACGGTGCTCGGCTACGTGTTCGCGCTCGTCGTCGGCACCGTGATGGCGGTGGCGCGGGTCAGCCCGATCCCGCCGTTGCGCTGGGCGGCGACCGTGTACGTCGAGATCTTCCGCAACATCCCGCTGCTGAGCCTGCTGATCCTCATCTCCTTCGGCCTGCCGGACGTCGGGCTGCGCCTGCCCTACTTCTGGTGCGGCGTGCTGGGGCTGACCCTCTCGTCGGCCGCGTTCGTGTGCGAGAACGTGCGCTCGGGCATCAACACCGTGCCCGTCGGCCATGCGGAGGCGGCCCGCTCGATCGGGCTGGGGTTCTTCGGCACGCTGCGCCACGTGGTGCTGCCGCAGGCGTTCCGCTCGATGGTGCAGCCGCTGGTGAACGTGTTCATCGGCACCGTGATCGGCTCCGCGCTGTGCTCCGCGATCGCGGTGCAGGAGGTCACCTGGGTGACGCAGACGCTGAACATCCGCTACGCCCAGGCGGTGCTGATGTTCCTCATCGCGGGCGCCGTCTATCTCGTCCTCTCCCTCGGCGGCGCGGCGCTCGGCGGGGCGATCGAGCGGGCCGTCTCCCCGGGCGGTCGCGACCGCTCGCGCGCGAGCAAGGCGCTCGACGTGACGGCAGGAGCCCAGGCATGAGTGCTGCGGGTCGACGAACTGCGAGGAACGAGCGGGAGGAGATGCGCTCGATGGGTTCCGCGGGTCGACGAACTGCGAGGAACGAGCGGGAGGAGATGCGCTGATGAGCACGAGCGCCACCCAGGTCCTCTTCGACGCGCCCGGTCCGAAGGGCCGTCGGCGCATCCTGCTGCTGTCGGTCCTCAGCGTGGTCGCGATCCTCGCGCTGCTCGCGGGGGCGCTGTGGCAGTTCCAGTCCAACGGCCAGCTCGACCCGGGCAAGTGGATCGTCTACCTGCGGGTCGACTACCTCGCCTTCCTCGGCCAGGGCCTGTGGGGAACCCTCAAGGTCACGGCGCTCGCCGCCGTGGTCGCCTTCCCGCTCGGCCTGCTGCTGGCGCTGGCGCGCCTGTCCCGCTTCCGGGTGCTGAGCACGCTCGCGGCGGTGTGGATCGAGTTCTACCGCGGCATCCCGATGCTGCTGGTGGTCTACGCGTTCCTGCTGGCCCTGCCCGCCTTCGGCGTGACCTTCCCGCGGTTCTGGATGCTGGTGATCCCGATGATCCTGGTCTCCTCCGCCACCACGGCCGAGGTGTTCCGCGCCGGGATCAACGCCGTGGACCGCGGCCAGCACGAGGCGGCCGCCGCGATCGGGCTCTCGCGGCGCGATGCGATGGCCTCGGTGATCCTGCCGCAGGCGGTGCGCCTGGTGCTGCCGAGCCTCATCCTCGCCCTGGTCACGCTGCTGAAGGACTCGACCCTCGGATACGTGGTCAGCTACAACGAGCTGCAGTTCCAGGGCAAGACGCTCGTGTCGATCACCCGCTACCTGGTGCAGACGTACCTGGTGGTCTCGGTGATCTACATCGTCATCAACTTCCTGCTCACCCGGATCGCGCTCGCGCTGGACGCGCGGATGAAGGCCCGCGCCGCCGCGGGCTGAGCGCGGCGGGGCGGGCTTCGGCCGCACCGGCTCGTCCCCTCCCTCGATCCGTCCCGTAGGGCGACCGGCGCGACCGCTGTCCCATCGGCCGCCCCGCCCTCGCCCCCTCCAGGAAGGCCTCTCCCATGTGCCGTCTGCTCGGCGTCGTCTCCCGCGGCGCGCTCCCGCTGCCCGAGGTGGTCCCCGGCGAGCTGCCGCTGTTCACGGCGCTCTCCGAGCGGCACAAGGACGGCTGGGGCGTGGCCTCGTATCCCGCGGGCACGGGGGCCGACGGGGGCGACGACCCCGCCCCGATGCTCCCGCTGCTGCGCCGCGGCACCGACACGGCCCTCGCCTCGAACGACTACGGGGAGGCGGTCGCGGAGGCGCGCGGCGAGGTGATCGTGGTGCACCTGCGTCGGGCGAGCGTGGGCCTCGCGCTGACCCCCGAGAACACCCACCCCTTCGTCGAGGGGGAGATGACCTTCAGCCACAACGGTCAGTTCGACCTCTCCGACGAGCTGCGCGAGCGGATCCTCGCTCGCGGCGGCCGCGCCCCGCTCGGCACCACCGACTCCGAGCTGTTCCTCTCGCTGGTCACCGCCAGGGCGGGCGAGCTCCCGCCGCGGGAGGGGCAGACGGACTGGGCGCTCGCGATCCAGCACGCGGCCGCCGAGCTCACCGCGCTGACCACGGAGCTCTTCGGCCGCCCGCCCGAGTCGCTGAACTGCCTGTTCACCACGCCCGGCGTGCTCGTCGCCTTCGCCCAGCACGATCCGCCCCAGGCCCCGGCCGATCAGCCGGCGGAGGTGTACGACCTGCGCTGGCGCGCCGACCACGACCGGGTGCTCGTCTCCTCGACAGGCTACCCGCAGGCGGGCTTCGCGACCCTCGCACAGGGGGCGGCGCTGACCGTGCACCGCGGCAGCCTCCGCGTCGAGGAGCATCCGCCGCTGGGTCGGTGAACGCGGCGGACCGAACGGCCTGGCGCGACCCCGCGCGTCGGGCCACTCGATAGGGTTGGTGCCTCCGGCAGTGACAGCTCGTCGGCCCGACCGCCCTGGGAGGCCCCGTGATCGGTTTCGAGAACGTCCGCAAGGAATACCCGGGAGGGACGCTCGCCGTCGAGGACTTCTCCCTCGAGATCGCCTCCCACGAGGCGGTCGCGCTCGTGGGCACCTCCGGCTCCGGCAAGACCACCCTCATGCGCATGATCAACCGGATGGTCGACCCCACCTCCGGGCGGGTCACGATCGACGGCGAGGATGTCGCGGGGATGGATCCCGTCGCGCTGCGCCGCTCCATCGGCTACGTCATGCAGGCCTCGGGCCTGCTGCCCCACCGCACCGTGCTGGACAACATCACCACCGTCCCCGTGCTGCGCGGCACCGCGAAGGGCGAGGCGCGTGAGCGGGCCCGCGAGCTCATGGACACCGTGGGCCTGGACCCGGAGCTCGCCTCCCGATATCCCGCCCAGCTCTCCGGCGGCCAGCAGCAGCGCGTCGGCGTCGCCCGCGGCCTCGCTGCCGACCCGAACATCCTGCTCATGGACGAGCCCTTCGGCGCCGTCGACCCGATCGTGCGCGAGGAGCTGCAGAGCGAGCTGCAGCGCCTCCAGCGCGATCTGCGCAAGACGATCGTCTTCGTCACCCACGACATCGACGAGGCCTTCCGCATCGGCGACCGCGTCGTGATCCTCCGCCCCGGCGGCCGGATCGCCCAGGTCGGCACCCCGCAGGAGATCCTCGCCGACCCGGCCGACGACTTCGTGGCCAGCTTCGTCGGCGCCGACCGCGGCACCCGCACCCTGCACGTCGAGCATGTCGACGGCCGCGACGTCGTCGTCGACGCGGACGGGCGCGCCGCCGGGGTGCTCGCCGGCGCCCCCGCAGGTGGCGGGAATGGCTCGAGCGGGAACGGCTCGAGCGGGACCGGCTCGAGCGGGACCGGCTCGCATCGGGCCGACGGGGGCCATGAGGGCGAGCGCGGGCAGGAGCCGCCCCGGTGAGCTGGGTCCTCGACAACCTCGACGTGATCGCGGGATACACCGGCGCGCACCTGGTCCAGGCGCTGCCGCCGATCCTGCTCGCCCTCCTCCTCTCCCTCCCGCTGGCGAAGCTCGCGAACTCCCGCGGCTGGCTGCGCACCGGCGTGACCACCACCTCCGGGCTGATGTATGCGATCCCGTCCCTGCCGCTGTTCGTGCTGCTGCCCGGGCTGATCGGGACCGGCGTGCGCAGCCCGCTGAACATCGTGATCGCCCTGACCCTCTACGGCCTCGCGCTCATGGTCCCCACCGCCTCCGACGGCTTCCGCTCCGTCTCCCGCGACGTGCTCGGCTCCGCGACCGCGCAGGGCTACGCCCCCCTCGCCCGCTTCTGGCAGGTCGAGCTGCCGCTGGCCGGACCGGTGCTGCTGGGCGGGGTGCGGGTCGTCGCGGTCAGCACGATCTCGCTGGTCACCGTCGGCGGTGTGCTCGGCGTGCCGAGCCTGGGGATGCTGTTCGTGGACGGGGTGCGGCGAGGGATCGTCGCAGAGATCGCCGCCGGCGTCGTCGCGACCGCCGCACTCGCGCTGCTCACCGATGCGCTGCTGGTGCTGCTGGGCCGCCTGCTGATGCCCTGGCACCGCGGACGGGAGGGGAGCAGGCCGTGAACGAGAACCCCTTCGCCGGAGCCTTCGAGTGGCTCTCCGACCCGGCGCGCTGGACCGGGCCGTCCGGGATCCCCCTGCGCACCGCCGAGCACCTCGGCTACACCGCGCTCGGCGTGCTGGTCGCTGCGCTGATCGCCGTGCCCGTCGGGCTGTACGTCGGCCACACCGGCCGGTTCAAGGGCCTCGCCGTCGGCGCCGCGGGCGCGGCCCGCGCCCTGCCCACCCTGGGCCTGGTGACCCTGTTCGCGCTGCTGGTCGGGATCGGGCTCACCGCGCCGCTGCTCTCCTTCGTGATCCTCGCGATCCCCTCGCTGCTGGCCGGGGCCTACTCCGCCGTCGAATCGGCGGACCCCGCCACCGTCGACGCCGCCCGCGCCCAGGGCATGACCGAATGGCAGATCCTCACCCGGGTCGAGCTCCCGCTGGGGATGCCGCTGCTGGTGGGAGGGGTGCGCGGCGCGACCGTGCAGGTCGTCGCCACCGCCATGCTCGCCGCCTATGTGGGCAGCGGCGGCCTGGGCCGATACATCTTCCAGGGCCTCGGCTCCCAGGACTATCCGCAGATGATCGCCGGGTCACTGCTGGTCATCGTGCTCGCCCTCGTGCTCGACCTGGCCCTGCTGCTGCTCCAGCGCGCGACCGCACCGCGCGGGACGGCGGCAGCATGACCACCGCTGACCACGCCGAGCCCGCCCGCCTCGCGGACCCGGTCCGGCACGCCGGCGGCCACAGGTCCGTCCGGTCATGGGCGTCTGGCGTGCCTCTATGCCTATATAGGCATGGAGGAACGCCACACGCCCGCAGTCGACCGTCCCCCGCCGCGTCACCGCTTCACGAACTGCCTCCCGCCGCCCGCACCACCCCAGGAGAACCCTCATGAGCATCCACAGCACCCGTCGTCACCTGCTGGGCGCCCTCGGCGCGGGCGGGCTCGCCCTCGGCGCCGCCGCCTGCGGCAGCTCCGACCCCTTCGAGGAGGAGGGCGGCAGCTCCGGCTCCGCCGGCGGCGGCGAGGCTCCCGCGGGCGCGCTCGCCATCGGCTCCCAGGCCTACTACTCCAACGAGATCATCGCCGAGCTGTTCGCGCAGGTGCTCGAGAAGGCGGGCTTCACCGTCGACCGCCAGTACCAGATCGGTCAGCGCGAGGTGTACATGCCCGAGCTCGAGGCCGGGTCGCTGGACCTGCTGCCCGAGTACCTCGGGAACCTCCTGCAGCACTACCAGCCCGACGCAGGCTCGGCGAGCCCCGAGGAGATCAGCTCCTCCCTCGAGGAGGCCCTGCCGGAGGGGCTGCGCGTGCTCTCCTTCGCAGAGGCTTCCGACCAGGACTCCTACACCACCACCTCCGACTTCGCCTCCACGCACTCCCTCAGCACGATCGGCGACCTCGCAGGCGTCGAGGAGGACTTGAAGATCGCCGCGAACAGCGAGTTCGAGACGCGGCCCTACGGCCCCGAGGGCGCGAAGGCGGTGTACGACGTCGACATCGCCGTGGTGCCCGTGGAGGACTCCGGCGGTCCGCTGACCGTCCAGGCCCTCCTGGACGGGGACGTCCAGCTCGCCGACATCTACAGCGCCGATCCCTCCATCGCCGAGAACGACCTGGTGGTGCTCGAGGACCCCGAGTCGATGATCCTGCCGCAGAACGTGGTCCCCGTCGTCTCCGAGAAGATCGACGAGCAGGCGGCCGAGGCGATCGAGGGAGTGATCGCCGAGCTCAGCGCCGACGACCTCGTCGAGCTGAACCGGCAGAGCGTCGTGGACCAGGCCTCCAGCGCCGACATCGCCACCGGCTGGCTGACCGAGAAGGGCCTGCTCTGATGCGCATCGTGGTCACCGGCGCGAGCGGGAAGGTGGGCGGCGAGGTCGCCCGCCTGCTCCACGGGGCGCCCCGGGGTCACGCTGCGCCTGGTCGGCCGGAGCCCCGAGCGCCTCCCCGCGCTCGAGGGCGTCGAGCAGGCACAGGCCGGGTTCGGCGACGCGGACGCCTGCGCCGCCGCCTTCGACGGGGCCGACGCGCTGCTGCTGGTCTCCGCCGGCGAGGCCGCCGACCGGCGAGACCAGCACCGGACCGCGATCGATGCCGCGGCCCGGGCCGGGGTGCGGCACGTGGTCTACACATCCTTCCTCGGCGCGGCCGACGACGCCGGCTTCACCCTCGCCCGCGACCACCGCGCGACCGAGGACATGCTGCGCGGCTCGGGGATGGCCTGGACGTTCCTGCGCGACAGCTTCTACGCCGACGTGCTGCTCGACTTCGCCGGCGACGACCGGGTGATCCGCGGCCCGGGCGGCACGGGCCGCTGCGCCTTCGTCGCCCGCCGCGACGTGGCCGAGGTCGCCGCCCGGATCCTGCGCGACCCCGCCCCCTACGCCGGCCGGGCGCTGGACCTGACCGGCCCGGTCGCGGTCAGCCTCGCCGAGGCGGCGCTGCTGATGACGCGCGCGACGGGGGAGGAGTACGAGTACGTCGACGAGACGATCGCCGAGGCCCGCGCCTCCCGCGCCCCCTACGGCGCACCGGACTGGCAGGTCGAGGCGTGGATCAGCACCTACACCGCGATCCGCGACGGCGAGCTCGACCTCGTCTCCGGGCACGTCCAGGAGGTCCTGGGGCGGGCGCCGCTCGGCCTCGAGGAGGCGGTCGCCGACCCGCTGTGAGCGGGGGAGGGGCTCCTCAGCCCGGGCTCACCGCGCCGAGCCGGCGCGAGATCGCGTCGGCCGCGGCACGGGTCCGGGCGGCGAGCTCCGGGAGCTGCTCGGCCCCGGCGCGGTAGAACGGCGCCGCGAGGAGCACGGCGCCGGCGACCTCCCCGCGGTGGTCGCGCACCGGCGCGGAGAGGGAGACCTCGTCCTCGGAGGTCTCGCGGTCGTTGAGCGCGTACCCCTGCTCCCGCACCCGGGCGAGCCGCTCCATGTAGTCGCCGGTCTCCCAGCCCTCCTCGAGACGGATCGTGCCGGCGACGACCAGGGCCTCCGCCTCGGCGGGCTCGAGGGCTGCGAGGAGCACCTGCACGGTCGAGCTCAGCGCCGTGCGGTAGTGGCTGCCGAGCACCGAGGTGTGCTTGATCTGGTGGCGGCTCGGGACCTGCTCCACCGTCACCGACGCCGCGCCGTTCCAGACCGCGAGCGCGGAGGTCTCCCCGGTGCGCTCGGCGAGGTCCTGCAGGTCCTCGAGCGCGACCCGGCGCACGTCGAGCTCCGCCAGCAGCGGTCCGGCGACCGCGATCAGGCCGAGGCCCAGCCGGTAGCGGCGGGAGGCCTCGTCGCGCTCGACCACGCGTTCCTGCTCGAGGGTCGACAGGATCCGTGAGACGCTCGACTTGTGCAGGCCGACCTGCTCGGCGATCTCGGTGACGCCCTGCTGGGGATGCTCCACGGTGAAGCAGCGGATGATCCGCAGGACGTTGACGATGACGGAGGCGCCGCGGCCGCTCTCGGAGCGCTCCTGCTCGTTGGTGCTGGTCATCCTCGGATCCTATCGGCGCTGTCGTCCCCGGGGGCCTCGCAGCGGGAGAACGCGTCGCCAGAGGTCTCGTCGCGCGCGGCCGACGCAGCGTCGCGGGCGGCGAGGGCCTTGCGTTGCGAGCCGAGGCCGCTCATGTCGAAGTGCCCCCTCGGCCCCCGTGCCACCTGCACCTGCAGCGGCTCGTCGCCCTCACAGGCCAGGTCGTGCTCGACGCCGGCCGGGGCGCGCAGCGCGTCCCCGGGTCCCAGCGGATTCGTCTCGCCGTCCTGGCGGATGCGGGCCCGGCCGGAGAGGACCAGGTAGATCTCCTCGAGCGCCGGCTCGTCATGCGCGTGCATGCCCTCGTAGGCGCCGGGCGCGAGGGTCCAGGTCTGCAGCGCGACGGGCAGCTGCGAGCTGCCGGCGAAATGATGGCAGATGCGCAGGTCGCCGGTCCCCTCGTGCAGGGTGTGCGCGAACTCGTGCTCGCCGGCCCGCTCGACGGGGCCGTCCGACTGGTCGAGGGCTGCGGGCCGGTGCTGCGGTGTCTCCGGGCTGCTCATGCGGGGCTCCTGGGGTCGGGGATCGGGCCGGCAGGCGGTGAAGATGGTCGTGAGGCGGCTCAGGGCGTACCAGTACGCCTATATAGGCGTAGTGGCACGCCCAGCGCCCATGACCGATCATGCCGCTCTGGTCGGATCGGGGCGGGGCAGCACGGGCGGGTCGGGCGGGTGCGGCGGGGACGAGGACGCCGGCCGGCATCGTCCGCGGGTGCGGTGATGCCGGCCGGCGTCCCCTGTGCCTGATCAGGCAGGGATGATGTTGTGCTCCGGGCCGAAGGGGAACTTCGTGATGTTCTCGGCGCCGTCCTCGCCGACCACGAGGATGTCGTGCTCGCGGTAGCCGCCCGCGCCGGGCTGGCCCTCGGGCACGGTGATCATCGGCTCCATCGAGACGACCATGCCCGGCTCGAGCACGGTGTCGATGTCCTCGCGCAGCTCCAGGCCGGCCTCGCGGCCGTAGTAGTGCGAGAGGACGCCGAAGGAGTGGCCGTAGCCGAAGGTGCGGTTCGGCAGCAGGCCGTAGCCGATGTAGATCTTGTTCAGCTCATGGGCGATGTCCTTGCACACGGCGCCGGGCTTGATCAGCTCGATGCCGGCGCGGTGCACCTCGACGTTGATGTTCCACAGACGCAGCGACTCCTCGTCGGGCTCGCCGAAGAACAGCGTGCGCTCGAGGGCCGTGTAGTAGCCGGTGGGCATCGGGAAGGCGTTCAGCGACAGGATGTCGTGCTCCTGCACCTTCCGCGTGGTGGCCCAGTTGTGGGCGCCGTCGGTGTTGATGCCGGACTGGAACCACACCCAGGTGTCGCGCACCTCGCGGTGCGGGAAGGTCTTCGCGATCTCGCGGGTCATGGCCTCGGTGCCGGCCAGCGCCACCTCGAACTCCTGCACACCGGCGTGGACGGCGTTCTTGATCGCCTCGCCGCCGAGGTCGCCGATCCGTGCGCTCTCCTTGATCACCGCGATCTCCTCGGCGGACTTGATCATGCGCTGGCGCATCGCGTCCTGGGAGACGTCGACCAGCTCGGCGCCGGGGAAGGCGTCCTGGAGCCGGCGGAGGATCTGCAGCGTGACGGTGTCGTCCTCGATGCCCAGGCGCTTGGGGTCGGTGATCCCGCGCTGCGCCAGGGCCTGCTGGAGCGCGTAGTAGAAGTTGTCGCGGTTCCAGTCGGTGTAGACGATGTTCTCGCCGTAGCTGGTGCGCCAGGGCATGCCCGCGTCGATGTTCGCGGTGATGGTGCAGGTGTCGTCGGCGGTGACGACCATGCCGTAGGAGCGGCCGAAGTACGTGAACAGGAAGTCCGAGTAGTACTTGATGCCCTGGTAGCTGGTGAGGATCACGGCGTCGAGGTTCTTCTCGGCCATGATCCTGCGCAGCCCGCTGAGGCGGCGCTCGAACTCGGCGTCGGAGAAGGTCAGCTGCTGCTTCTCGCCGTTGTGGAGGACCTTGAGGCGCTCGAGGTCGTTGACGGAGGTTGCGGTGGTCGCGGTCATGATTGTCTCCTTCGGCGGGGCACGGCACGGTATGTGGCCTTGGTGGTTGCCTTGAGTGCAACCCTGTTGCGCCAGTGTTGCGCGTGAGGGGCGTCACGTCAAGCGGTTCGGGGAGGAAGTTGCTGACCCGTGATGGTGGGGCGGGCGGAGGCGGGGTCGGCGATGCAGACGGGGCCGACGGGGCCGCCCGGCGGACGACGAGCCCCGCGCCTCGCCCGAGGCGGACGCGGAGCGAGGCTCGTCGAGGTCAGAGCCCGAGCTCGGTGCGCAGCTCCGCCGCGAGGTCCGCAACGGTCTGCGTGAACAGCAGCTCGCCCTTCTCGGCGCTCGCGCCGTCGGGCGCCGAGAGGCAGCCGGTCTCCGGCGTCCGCTCGGGCACGACCGGCAGGCGGTCGAAGCGGTACGGCGCGGCGGGCGGATGGCTCACCGCGCGGTCCATGTGCACCAGCTCCGGCCGCAGGTGCAGCAGCAGCGCGGTCTCCAGCACGCCGCCGTGCTCCACGTCCCAGCCGGGGAACCCGCCTGGGTAGACGACCTCGAGAGTCGGCGCGGAGACGTAGTCCCAGTAGGACAGCAGCATCACCGACTGCTCCGCGCCCGGGGCCAGGCCCAGGTCGCGCAGCGCCAGGTCCGCGCCCTCGTAGAGGAACTGCGTGTTCTCGTAGTGGCCGTTGAGCACCACCACATGCCGCACGCCCTGGGCGAGCAGGGCCCGGATCAGCTGGCGCGCCTGGGCGATGAGCGCATCGGCGTCGAGGCTGAGCGTGCCGGGCAGGTGGTTCCCTCCGCCCGAACGCTGCTGGGACTTGTACCCGAGCGTGAACGGCTCGAGCACCTTCGCCCCGGTCTGCTCGGCGACGGCGGTCGCGACCGCCGTGGAGAGGATCGCGTCGGTCCCCAGCGGCAGGTGCGGGCCGTGCTGCTCGAACGCCCCGGTGGGCAGGATCGCGACGGCGCTCCCGCCGCCCACCCACTCCTCGTACTCCCGGGCGGTCATCGTCGCCAGGCGCACGGTGCGGGCGGGCCCGTCGGCCGACGGGAGGTCGGGCGTGGTGGGCTCTGTCATCGGTAGTCATCCCTTCGGTCGTCGTGCCGGCGGATCGTCTGCGGGGGCACGAAGGTGCCCTCGCCGACGCCGCGCTTGGGGTCGGGGATCCCGTCCTCGTCGACGAACTCGTCCTCGGGGCGGGGCTCGGGGTCGTTGATCTCGCGCTCGGTCCGCACGACCGCGGCGTTGCGGCTGCGCAGGCGCCGGATCAGGTTCACGATCATCAGGATGATCACGAAGGAGAAGGGGAAGGCGCCGATGATCGTGCCGGTCTGGACGGTGTCCACCACGGCCGCGCCGCCGAGGGACAGCAGCACCGCCGCGACGGTCGCGATCGAGATCACGAGCACGACGCGGAAGGCGGGGCCGGACTTCTTCGGGGCCGAGACGAACTCCGCCAGCGCGTAGGTGCCGGAGTCGAGGCTGGTCACGTAGTAGGTCGCGACGAGCACGGTCGCCACGATGAGGAGGACGATGCCGATGCCCGGGACCATCTCCAGCATCCGGAACAGCGCCACCGAGAGGTCCTCGTTCACGGCCTCGGAGATCACCAGGCCGTTCTGGTCGTCGTAGCGGATGCCGGCCGAGGCGATGACCGCGGTCCACACCATCACGATCAGCGAGGGCACGATCGTCACGCCGAGCACGAACTCGCGGAGCGTGCGGCCGCGGGAGATCCGGGCGATGAAGCCGGCGACGAAGGGCGAGAACGCGATCACCCAGCACCAGATGAACACGGTCCACGGACCGTTCCAGAGCTCGTTCCAGGGGGCTCCGCTGCCGGCGGTCTCGGCCTCGGTCCAGAAGCTCATGGCCGGGAAGGAGGCGAAGAAGCCACCGAAGGTCTGGAACATGTTCGAGAGGATGAAGATCGTCGGCCCGAAGACGAACACGCCGACCAGCAGCACGATGCTGAGCACGGAGTTCAGCTCGCTGATCCGCTTCATGCCCTTGTTCACGCCCATGAAGGCGGAGATGGCGGTGAGCGTGCCGAGCACGATGATCACGATCATCCAGACCTGGGGGCCGGAGGCGACCCCGGTGAAGGCGTTCAGGCCCGAGGAGAACTGCATCGCCGCGAAGCCGAAGGAGGTCGCCAGTCCCAGCACGGTCGCGATGATCGCGAGCAGCTCGATGACCACGCCGGCGGGACGGCGCACGGCCGAGGGGAGGATGTCGACGGTCGCCTCGCGGAAGGTGAGGGTCTTGCCGAGGTTGTGGTGCGAGTAGGCCAGGCAGATCGCGACCACGCAGTACATCGCCCAGGCGGTGGGACCCCAGTGGAAGTAGGTCCAGATGATGCCGGACTGGCCGGCGTTGCCCATGTCCGAGGCCACCGGGGCGCCGTCGCGCAGCATCATCGGCTCGGCGAGGGACCAGAAGATCAGGCCCACGCCCTGCCCGCAGGCGAAGAGCATCGAGTACCAGGCGAAGTTTCCGTGGGCCGGCCGGGCCTTCGGGCCGCCCAGGCGGATGCGGCCCAGCGGGCTGATGCACAGCCACACGCAGACCGCCACTGCGATCAGCGAGTAGAGCACGAACCACCAGGTGAATCCGCCGGTGACGAAGGAGCGCAGGTTCGAGATGAGGTTCGCGGAGGCGTCGGGTGCGAGGATCACCGCGATGACGACGCCGACGATCAGCAGCGGCGGCAGCACCATGATGATCGTGCGATCCAGCGCCGGGATCTGGAATCCGCGGAAGCGGGGGAGGTCGACCGTGCGCTCATCGGCGCGGGAGGCGCCGTCGGGCGTCTCCGCCGCACCTTCGCGGTTCTCGGGCTCAGGGGGCGAGGACGGGTCCTCGGCGCCGGGATGGTTCGTCTCTGTGGTCGTCATGGGACACCCCTCGGGATGGTCGGTGCGGCCGGGCCGAGGGCGATCGTCCTCGATCGCTCGACGGTCCGCGGAACTGGCTTCCCTGCACTGTTGCGTTGGGGGCAACGCGGTTGCCTAATCATTCACGTGGCGACGGTCACAGTCAAGGGGGTTCTGGGGCGCGGCGTGCCGCGCGGCGCCCGGGAGGCGCCCGCGCGGCGCGTCGGGCGCTCAGGGGGCGGCGAGCTGCTCCTGCTCCTCGCGGGCGGCCTGTTCCCGGGCGGCCTTCGGATCGTACGAGTCGCCCTGGAGGATCAGCGCGACCAGCCCGAGCAGCGAGAGCCCCATGATCAGGAAGGCCGGCGAGTACGAGTTGTCCGTGACCGAGATCAGCCAGGTCGCGATGAACGGCGCGGTGCCGCCGAAGATCGCGTTGCCGAAGTTGAAGGGGATCGCGAAGCCGGAGAGGCGCACCTGCGGCGGCACCGCCTCGACGAAGTAGACGGCGAAGGTCGCGTCGTTGAGGCTGAACAGCGCCACCAGCGAGATCTGGATCAGCAGCACGCCGAGGAAGCCGGACTGCCCCAGCAGCACGAAGGCCGGGTAGCTCAGCAGGATGAACCCGATTACGTTGATCAGCAGCAGTCGACGCCTGCCGAAGGTGTCAGAGAGCCAGGCGCCCACGAAGATCAGCGGCAGGTAGAGCACCAGCGCGAGCGAGAGGATCAGGCTGGACTGGAAGGCCGTCAGCCCCAGCTCGACCTCGATGTAGGTGGCCATGTAGGTGAGCACCAGGTAGTAGCCGCTCGCGTTCACGGCCATGATGAAGAGCATCCGCAGCATCGAGGGCCAGTGGCCCTTGATCAGCTCGAGCAGCGGCGCGGTCGCGACCGCCTCCTCCTTCTCCATCTGCTCGCGCACCGGCGAGTCGGAGACCTTGCGGCGGATCCAGCGCACCACGATCGTGAGCACTGCCGCGGCGAGGAACGGGATCCTCCAGCCCCACTCCTGCACGGCCTCCTCGGACAGCAGGCCGTTGAGCAGCGAGGCCATCACCGACGCACCGAGGAAGCCGGCCGACGTCGCGATCGGGACGGTCGAGACCCAGCGGGCGCGCTTGTGCGCCGGGGCGTGCTCGGCCAGCAGCACCGCCGCGCCCGAGTACTCGCCCGCGGCGCAGAAGCTCTGCAGCATCCGGGCCGCGAGCAGCAGGATCGGGGCGGCGAGCCCGATCGTGGCGTAGCCGGGCAGCACGCCGATGGCGAAGGTCGCCAGCCCCATGCCCACGATGGTGAGGGTGAGCGTGCGCTTCGGACCGATCCTGTCGCCGAAGTGGCCCCAGAACAGCCCGCCGATCGGTCGGACCAGGAACGAGAGCGCGAAGACGCCGAAGGTCTGCATCAGCGCGATGCCCGGGTCGGTGCTCGGGAAGAACACCTGGGCGATGGTGGTGGCGAGATAGGCGTAGCTGGCGTACTCGAACCACTCGATGAAGGTGCCCAGGCCGACGGTGCTGAGCGTCAGCCTGACCTGGCCGCGCTCGAGCCGCGTCGCCGCGGCCGCGGTCGCATGGGAGGGGGTGCTGGACATCGGGGCTCCTGTCTGCCTCCCGCCGTCGGGAGGGGCCGTCGGCTCGCTCGGGGCGACGCGGGAGGAGGTGCGCGCCGGCGAACTCGTGCGTTGCGTTCAGTACAACTGAGTTGCCAGGATGTCCTGTGGGCTGGGTCACGTCAAGGAGTTCGGTGGCCCGTGACCGTCTCGTTGCACGCCCGGCCGGATGCTGGCTTCAGAGCACCGTGCGGATGGAGGACTCGAACTCCGCGACGTGCTGCGTGACGAGCTCCGCGGCGCGGTCGTCGTCCCCCGCGAGCATCGCGTCGAGCATCTCCCGCAGCTCGGTGACGTGCGAGGTCAGGCCCGGCAGGCGGTGCATCGCCACGCACCAGATGCGGGTGGAGAGGTTGTCCAGGCGCAGCAGCGTCTCGGCGAGATAGACGTTCCCGCAGGCGTGGTAGATCGCGCGGTGCACGCCGACGTCGACCTGCAGGGCATGGCGCGGGTCCGCGGCCTCGGGCTCGGCCTCGAGTGCGTCGAGTGAGCGCAGCGACTCCTCGAGGGCGGCTCGGGCCGAGGGATCCTGGTTCGCGGACGCGGCGCGGACCGCGACCGGCTCGAGCGCCGCGCGCACCTGGGTGATCGCCGCCAGCGCCGTGATGTCGACCGTGGTGGCGAAGGTGCCGCGGCGGGGATAGGTGACCACGAGATGGTCGAGCTCGAGGTGCTTGATCGCCTCACGCACCGGGGTGCGGCCCACGCCGAGCTCCTCGGCGATCCGGCCCTCCTGGAGCGGCTCGCCCGGAGCGATCTCGAGCATGATCAGCCGGTCGCGCAGGGCCAGGTACGCCTGCTCGGCGAGCGAGGCGGGGGAGGCGCCGAGGGACGTGGTCATCTCTGCTCCTGAGCGTCGGGCGGTGGGGGCGGGGGTGGGATTGACACCGGATGTGACCCACCATACAGTGAGCGACCAGTGATATATCAGTCACAGTCGACTGGTCGACACACGCTCCGTCCGGCTCACCGCCGGCGACGGCGCGCCCCGTCCCCCTCTGCGAAGGAACCCTCCATGGCCGACCTTCTTCCCGAGCATCCCGATTTCCTGTGGCACTCGCCCGAGCCGTGGTCCGGCTACGACGTCGTGATCGTCGGCGGCGGCGGCCACGGCCTCGCGGCCGCCTACTACCTGGCCTCCCGCCACGGCATCACGAACGTCGCCGTGCTCGAGCGCGGCTGGCTGGCCGGCGGCAACATGGCCCGCAACACCACGATCATCCGCTCGAACTACCTGTGGGACGAGTCGGCGATGATCTACGAGGCCTCGCTGAAGCTGTGGGAGCAGCTGCCCGAGGAGCTCGAGTACGACTTCCTCTTCAGCCAGCGCGGCGTGCTCAACCTCGACCACACCCTCGGCGACGTGCGCGGCTCCGTGCGCCGCGTCAACGCCAACAAGCTCAACGGCGTGGACGCCGAATGGCTGGACCCGAAGCAGGTCAAGGAGGTCGTGCCGATCCTCAACATCTCCGAGGACATCCGCTACCCCGTCCTCGGCGGCACCTACCAGCCCCGCGCCGGCATCGCCAAGCACGACCACGTCGCCTGGGCGCTCGCCCGCAAGGCCGACGAGATGGGCGTGCACATCATCCAGAACTGCGAGGTCACAGGGGTGATCGTCGAGAACGGCCGCGCCGTCGGCGTCGAGACGACCCGCGGCCGGATCAACGCCGGGAAGGTCGCACTCGCCGCGGCCGGGCACTCCACCGAGGTCTCCGAGACCGCCGGCGTGCGCCTCCCCGTCCAGTCCCGCCCCCTCCAGGCCCTGGTCAGCGAGCTGTTCGAGCCCGTCCACCCCGCCGTCGTGATGAGCAACCACGTGCACGTCTACGTCTCCCAGGCCCACAAGGGCGAGCTCGTGATGGGCGCGGGCGTGGACCAGTACAACGGCTACGGCCAGCGCGGCGCCTTCCACGTCGTCGAGGACCAGCTCGCCGCCGCCGTGGAGCTGTTCCCGATCTTCTCCCGGGCCCGCGTGCTGCGCACCTGGGGCGGCATCGTCGACGTCACCGCCGACGCCTCGCCGATCATCTCGAAGACCGAGGTGGACCAGCTGTACGTCAACTGCGGCTGGGGCACCGGCGGCTTCAAGGCCACCCCCGGCGCCGGCTTCGCCCTCGCACACACGATCGCCAACGACGAGCCGCACGAGATCAACACGCCCTTCACCCTCGACCGCTTCGAGACGGGTCACCTCATCGACGAGCACGGCGCCGCCGGCGTCGCCCACTGACCGCGCCCCGGCGCCACGAACCCAGGAGGCCACCATGCTCCTCATCGACTGCCCCCACTGCGGACCCCGCAACGAGGTCGAGTTCCACTACGGCGGCGAGGCCCACGTGCCCTACCCCGAGGACCCCTCGGCCCTCGACGACCGCGAGTGGTCCCGCTACCTCTTCTACCGCGCCAACACCAAGGGCATCCTCGCCGAGCGCTGGCAGCACTCGGCCGGTTGCCGCAAGTGGTTCAACGCCCTGCGCGACACCCGCACCTACCGCTTCGAGCGCATCTACCCGATGGGCTCCCCGCGCCCCGATCTGCCCGGCCCCGAGAAGGTCCCGGCCGACGCCGCCGAGCCGGACCGCTTCGCCTCGATGACCACCACCGAGGGACGCACCGACGGCTCCCTCGCCGACCCCTCCGCCGCCGGCAGCGCCGCCGACGGCTCCACCCCTGCCCCCGAGGCTCGCACCGGGAACGAGGACGACCATGCCTGAGAACCAGACCCCCCGCCGCGGCCCCGCCCACGGGGTCGACCCCGCACGGCCCCTGACCCTCACGGTCGAGGGCGAGACGCTGCCCGCGCTCGCCGGCGACACCGTCGCCAGCGCCCTGCTGGCCGCCGGTCGCCTGGCCGTGGCCCCCTCGATCTACCTCGCACGCCCCCGCGGCCTCATGGCCGCCGGCCTCGAGGAGACCAACGCCCTGATCACCGTCCACGACCGACGGGAGAACGGGACCGACGAGTCGATGCTCCCCGCCACCACGGTCGAGGCCGTCGACGGGCTCGAGGCGAGCCTGCTCAGCGGGCTCGGCACGCTCGACCCGCGCGAGGACCACGCCTACTACGACCACAAGCACGTCCACACCGACGTGCTCGTCGTCGGCGCCGGTCCCGCCGGACTCGCCGCCGCCCGCGAGGCCGCCCGCTCCGGCGCCCGCGTCATGCTGCTGGACGAGCAGCCCCTCGCCGGCGGCTCGCTGCTGTCCTCGCGCGGCCTGCGGATCGACGACCAGGACGCCATGGACTGGGTCGATGCGACCGTCGCCGAGCTGCGCCGCACCGAGGACGTCACCGTGCTCGAGCGCACGAACGTCTTCGGCAGCTACGACTCGAACTACATCACCGCCCTGCAGAAGCGCACCGACCACCTCGGACTCCCCGCGGAGGGCGCGGACGACGGTCGCCCCGGCGTCTCCCGCCAGCGCGTCTGGCACATCCGCGCGAAGCAGGTCGTGCTCGCCCCCGGCGCGATGGACCGCCCCGTCGTGTTCGCGCACAACGACCGCCCGGGCGTCATGCTCGCCGCAGCCGTGCAGACCTACCTCAACCGCTACGGCGTCGCCGCGGGCGAGGACGTCGCGGTGCTGACCACGAACGACTCCGCCTGGGAGGTCGTCGCGGACCTGCACGACGCGGGCGTGCGCCTGCCCGTCGTGCTCGACTCCCGCCCCGAGCCCAGCGCCCGCGCCGCGGCGGTCCTCGAGGCGACCGGCGTCGACGCCCGCTTCGGCTGGTCCGTCGTGGACACCGTCGGCGGCGGCGACGGGGACCGCCTCACCGCGGTGCAGATCGCGCCGCTGGGCGCCGACGGCGAGATCGCCGGCGAGGTCGAGACCGTCGCCGCGGACCTCCTCGCCGTCTCCGGCGGGCTCTCCCCGCTCGTGCACCTGCACTCCCAGCGCCAGGGCCGGATCCAGTACGACGAGGCGCTGACCTCGTTCGTCGCCGTCCCCTCGGTCGAGGACCAGCACCTGGCCGGCTCCGTGCTCGGCACCGCCGACCTCGCGGGCGCCCTCTCCCAGGGCGCCGAGGCCGGGGCCGCCGCCGCGACCGCCGCCGGATACCCGATCACGGCGAAGGCCCCGCAGGCCGAGGCGTCGGCCCCCGTGGCGCCGGCCCGGCCGCTGTGGCTCGTGCCCAGCCCCGACAGCGGTCCCGTCTCCGCGGCGACCGAGGACCCCGAGCGCTGGCGAGAGCACTTCGTGGACCTGCAGCGCGACCAGACCGTGCGCGACGTGCTGCGCGCGCTGGGCGCGGGCATGCGCGCCGTCGAGCACGTCAAGCGCTATACCTCGATCAGCACCGGCGCCGATCAGGGCAAGACCTCCGGCGTCGCCGCGATCGGTGTGATGAGCGTGCTGCTGGGGGAGGAGGACCTCGGCGGCATCGGCACCACCACCTACCGGGCGCCCTACGCCCCGGTGAGCTTCGCCGCCCTCGCCGGCCGCCGTCGCGGGCAGATGTTCGACCCCGCCCGCATCACCTCCATCCACCAGTGGCATCTCGAGCACGGCGCCGTCTGGGAGGACGTGGGCCAGTGGAAGCGACCGAGGTACTTCCCGCAGGGCGAGGAGGACATGGACGCGGCGGTGCTGCGCGAGTGCGCCGGCGTGCGCGACTCCGTCGGCATGATGGACGGCACCACCCTCGGCAAGATCGAGATCCGCGGTGCGGATGCGGCGAGGTTCCTCAACCGCATGTACACCAACGGCTTCCTCAAGCTGCCGGTCGGCAAGGGCCGCTACGGCGTGATGTGCGGGCCCGACGGCATGATCATGGATGACGGCGTCACGCTGCGCGTGGCAGAGGCCCACTTCTTCATGACCACCACGACCTCGGGGGCCGCCGCCGTGCTCGACCACCTCGAGGAGTGGCACCAGACGGAGTGGCCGGAGCTGGACGTGTCCATGACGTCGGTGACCGAGCAGTGGGCCACGATCACCGTCGCCGGGCCCCGCTCCCGCGACGTGATCGCGAAGGTCGCCCCCGACCTCGACGTCTCCCAGGAGGCGTTCGGGTTCATGGAGTTCCGCGACACGGTCCTGGCCAGCGGCATCCCGGCCCGGATCCCGCGGATCTCGTTCTCCGGCGAGCTCGCCTTCGAGATCAACGTCGACGCCTTCTACGGGCGGTCCGTGTGGGAGGCCGTGCACGAGGCCGGTCATGAGTTCGGCATCGTCGTCTACGGCACCGAGACCATGCACGTGCTGCGCGCCGAGAAGGGCCTGATCATCGTCGGCCAGGACACCGACGGCACGATCACCCCGCAGGACGCGAACATGTCGTGGATCATCGGCGCGAAGAAGAAGGACTTCGTGGGCAAGCGGTCCCTGGACCGCCCGGACTCCGTGCGCGAGGACCGCCGCCAGCTCGTCGGCCTGCTCAGCGACGACGGCACCACGCGCCTCGAGGAGGGCGCGCAGATCGTCGACGCCGACACCCCGATCACCCCCGAGGACGGGCCCGTGCCGATGATCGGCTGGGTCTCCTCCTCGTACCTCTCGGCGGCTCTCGACCAGCCGTTCGCGCTCGCCCTGGTCGACGGCGGCCTCGGCCGCATCGGCGAGAAGGTCCGCTCCCCGCAGGGGGACCGGATCATCGACCTGACCATCACCTCTCCCGTGCTCGTCGACCCCGAAGGAGCCCGCCGTGACGGCTGACAGCACCACCCCGACCACCCCGATGGACGTCCTGGAGCGGCTGCGCGCCGCCCCCGCCCGCCATCTGACCGACCTGATGGAGGGCGCCGCCGTCACCGGGGCGCGCGCCGTGACCCTGCGCGAGCACGAGTTCGCCGTGCAGATCGGCCTGCGGGCCGTGCCCGGCGAGCAGGGCGCGACGGCGCTCGAGTCCGTGCTGGGCGTGCCGCTGCCGACGGAGCACGGCGAGGTGACCGGCGACCTGGACGGCCTGCACGTCCTGCGCCTCTCGCCGGACGAGTTCCTCGCCGTGGACGTCTCCCGCCGGCAGGAGCCCGGCGTCGAGGTGCCCTACCAGGAGGCGCTCGAGGAAGGCGTCCCCGGACAGGCCGTGGATCTCTCCGCCAACCGCACCGTGCTGGTGCTCGAGGGACCCGGCGCCCGCGAGGTGCTCGAGAAGAGCGTCGCGCTGGACCTGCACCCGCGCGTGTTCGGCGTCGGCCGAGCCGAGGCGACGCTGCTGAGCACCATCCCGGTGGTGCTCGTGCGCAGCGGCGAGGAGACCTGGCGGATCCTGCCCCGCGCCTCCTTCGCGGACCATCTGGTGCGCTGGCTCGTCGACGGCATGACGGAGCTCGGCTCCGCCTGCCCGGAGGAGGAGTCCGCGCAGCGCTCGGTGCGCCCCGCGCAGCACGCCTGAGCTCGCCCGCGGCACGGCGCGAGGGGCCGACGGGATACGTCCGTCGGCCCCTCGCGCCGTGCCCGGCTGCTCCCAGGGAGTCCCCGCGCCGCGGTGACCAGGCAGTTCGACCGCCCGGTCGTTGCGGCGTGACATCTCGCAGCTCACGAGGCAGGGTGGAGGGATGAACACAGAGCAGACCCATCTGACCGTCACCCGCACGATCGACGTGCCCGCGAAGGACGTGTTCGCGGTGCTGACCCTGCCCGCCCGCCACCACGAGTTCGACGGCTCCGGCTTCGTCCGCGCCGCCGACGACACCGAGCGGATCACCGCTGTGGGCGAGAAGTTCGTGATGAACATGCACGGTGACCACATGGGCGGCGACTATCGCACCCACAACTTCGTCACCGCATACGACGAGAACAAGATGGTGGGCTGGAAGCCCGCTCCCGAGGGGGAGGACGGCAGCGCCCCCGAGGGCCCGAAGGGCTGGGAGTGGCTCTACGAGCTCACCCCGCAGGGCTCGGACGCGACCGAGGTGTCGCTGACGTACAGCTGGTCCGACGTCACCGATCCCGAGCTGCTCAAGCAGATCCGCTTCCCGATGATCCCCGAGGAGGATCTGGAGCAGTCGCTGAACCTGCTCGCCGCCGCGGTCACGAAGGACTGACCTCGCGGGCCGGGGAGGAGCCTCGCCCGGGCCGCCGATCTCTGGCACGCTTCGTGAGGTCGGCGACGACGCCGCCCCGACCCGAGGAGCACCGCCATGGCCGACGCACAGTCCCTCCCCGCCGACGCCCCCGTCCCCGACGAGATCGTGCACAGCGTGCTGATCGACGCGAGCGCGGAGAGGGTGTTCGCGGTCATCCGCGAACCCGGCTGGTTCATCAACGACGGCCAGTACCGCGAGCACGAGATCACCACGTCGGGTCCGGTCACGCACGTGGTCGATCCCGTCCACGGCAGCTTCCAGCTCGCGATCGAGGCGCACGAGCCGCCGAACCGCGTCGCGTTCCGCTGGCTGGGCGGCGGGCTCGGCGAGATCTCCGACGCCCCGAACAACACCGTCGAGTTCGTGATCGACCCCGCCGGCACCGCGGCCCGGAACCGTGTGCGGCTCACCGTGCGCGAGCGCGGCTTCGCGAAGCTGGGCCTGGACGAGGCGGTGCGGCGGCGCAACTACGAGGAGAACCTCCACGGCTGGCAGCTGGAGCTCGACCTCGCCAAGCGCCTTGCGGAGAACGGTCGCAACGGCACCGGTGCGCCGGAAGCCGCCGAGGACGCCCAGGAGTGATCGCCCGGGGCCTGCCCCGTCGGGCTCTCCCCGCAAACGTCCCTCGTCGGCCCCGTCCCGTGCCCGGCCGCGCCCCGGGTGAGCGGACTATCCTCGAGGGATGGGCAGGGTCACCGACAGCACGCGGATCCGCACCGTCCGGGTGCGGGACGGGAAGCTCTACGCCGGACGCAAGGGCGACCACGTCGCGGTCGAGGAGCCGCTGGACATCCGCCTGAACGGGCAGCAGCTCTCCCTCACCATGCGCACCCCCGGCGACGACGTCGAGCTGATCCACGGTTTCCTGCACGCCGAGGGCCTGATCCGTGACCGCGAGGACGTGGCCGAGGCCCGCTACTGCGACGGCGCCGTGGTCGACGCCGGCAGCGGTTTCGCCCAGAACACCTACAATGTCATGGACTTCACGACCACCCGGCCGCAGCTGCTGCCGCAGGTCGCCCGCGCCTTCACCACCACCTCCGCCTGCGGGGTGTGCGGCGCGGAGAGCATCGACGCCGTCCGGCAGAAGAGCCGCTACACGCTGCTGCAGTCCTGGGTGGCGGACCCGCAGGTGATCCTCCGCGCCGCCCGGGCGCTCTCCGGTCAGCAGGCCGTCTTCGCCCGCACCGGCGGGGTGCACGCGGCCGCGCTCGTGGACCTCGAGGGGAACCTGCTCGTGGTCCGCGAGGACGTGGGCCGGCACAACGCGGTCGACAAGGTGATCGGCTGGGCCCTGCTCGAGGACCGCCTGCCGCTGCGGGACTGCTTCCTGCTGGTCTCCTCCCGGGCCAGCTTCGAGATCGTCCAGAAGGCCTGCATGGCCGGGATCCCGCTGGTGGCCTGCGTCTCCGCCGCGAGCTCCCTCGCTGTCGAGACCGCCCGCGAGTTCGGCCAGACGCTCGTCGGCTTCACCCGCGCCCGCGAGGACGGGGACGGCCGCATGAACCTCTACACCCACCCCGAGCGCCTCGACCTCTCCGCCGCGGAGGGCTGAGCGCGCCGCCGACCTCGGCCTGCTGCGGCGATCCGCGCCGGCTCGGATCGCCGGGCCCATCCGGCCGAACCTCGTCGGCCGGAACAGGTGGCCGGCTCCGCTCCCCGGAGCCCGGTAGGGTGCGGGGGTGACCAGCGACGACGCCGCCCTCCAGCAGTTCTGGGCCGAGGCCCGCACCGCCCACCCCGAGCTGCCCGCGCAGAGGCCGGAGGCCTGGGCGTTCGGCGCCACCCCTGAGCACGCCGACGGGCTGCTCCGCCTCGTGCTCGACGGGGTGAAGACGGGGACCGCCTCCTCGCTTCGGGACTACGAGGCCGACGGGGACCCGGTCCCGGAGGTCGGCGAGCTCGCGATCATCCTCGACGGCGGCGGTGCGCCGCGCGCGGTGCTGGAGGCGACGGAGGTCGCGACCGTCCCGTTCGACCAGGTCACCGCCGAGCACGCCCACGCCGAGGGGGAGGGTGACCGGACTCTCGCGGCCTGGCGGCAGATCCACGAGCGCTTCTGGACCGAGCACTCATCGGGCGGCTTCGCGCCGGACATGCCCGTGGTCTGCGAGCGGTTCCGCCTGATCCACCCCTGCTGACCGCCTGACCCAGTCGCTGTGCCGCCTGTTGCGCGGCCCGGTGACCGTCCCGATCGCCGTCTGCCCGCGTGGTCGTCGGCTGGTCGCGATCGAGACGTGGATCTGTGTCGTTATTCGCCCCCATAACGACACATAGCCACGTCTCGACGTCGCGAAGAGGGGGCCGGCGGACGGCGTCGTGGGGCTGGGGCAGGGGAGAGGTGCTGTCGTGCGAAGCGGAGCGGGGCGGGTCGGCTCAGCGCAGGGCGAGGAGGGCCGTGGCGGTGACCGCGTCGATGACCAGGTCGGTCGCGACCCCGGCCCGCAGTGCCGCCCGCAGCGGCAGCGCCTTGCGAGAGCCGGAGGCGACCAGGAGGCGGCGCGGGATCCGGGCCAGGCGGTCCGGGGCGGTGCCCGAGCCGCGCGCGTTCATGGCGATGTCGCGGAAGGTGCCGTCGGCCCGCAGGAACACGGTGCACACATCGCCCACGGCGCCGTCTGCCCGCAGCGAGCGCAGGTCAGCGGCCGTGAGGTAGTTGTGGGTGTAGACGTGGCTGGGGACCTCCGCGTCGAAGGCGCCGACGCTGAACACGGCGACCGTGGCCTGCGTCTGCGTCTCCAGCACCCGCTGCACCGAGCGCTCGTGCCACATCGCCTCGCGCGTGGCGGCGTAGTCGAAGAACGCCGGGACCGGGAACTGGTGCACCGTCGCGTCCCATCGCTCCGCCGCCCGGGCGAGCACGGTCGCGATATAGGTCAGGCCCGAGCCCTCGACGTTGATCGCGCCGTTGAGCTGCACGATCCGCATCCCGGGAACGGGGCGTGGTCGGACCGTGCCCAGCAGTGCCGCGACCGTCGTGCCCCAGGCGATGCCGAGCGTGGAGCCGGGCTCGAGCATCTGATCGAGCAGCTCCGCGGCCTCTTCGACCACGGCGGCGAGGCGGTCGCGCTGATCGCTCTCGGGCGGATCCGGCACCACGTGCACCTTCACCCCGTACTGGCGGGCGATGCGTCGCCCGAGGTCCTCCACGCGATGCGCCTCGGGCGGGCGCAGGGTGATCTGGACCAGGCCGGCCTCGCGCGCGTCCCGCAGCATTCGTGACACCGTCGAGCGGGACACCCCGAGCTCTCCGGCGATCGCCTCCATGGTCTGGCTCTGCCCGTAGTACATCCGTGCAGCGGTGAAGAGGTCCTCGAGCCGGGAAGCGGGGGTCATGGACACCAGTCTTGCACGTTCGTGCACTCGGCTTGCGCCAGGCTGCACGCCCGTCCCAGGATGGTAGCGTCACCGCCGCGGAGAGCGCGACGGGCCCGGCCGCGAGCGCCGGGATCACCAGGTGCCGATGCGAAGGAGCAGCCAGCGTGTCCGAACAGCAGCGATCCGCACTCACCCCCGAGGGCCGCGGCGAGCACCTCGCCCGCCTGCGCGCCACGAGCCCCGAGAATCCGCTGGACGTCCTCGTCGTCGGAGGCGGGGTGAACGGGGCGGGCGCCGCCTTCGACGCCGCCACCCGCGGCCTGTCCGTCGGCCTCGTGGAGTCCCACGACTGGGGCTCCGGCACCTCCTCCCGCTCCTCCAAGCTCATGCACGGCGGCCTGCGCTACCTGCAGATGCTCGACTTCAAGCTGGTCGCCGAGGCGCTGCGCGAGCGCGATCTGCTGCTCGAGCACACCGCCCCGCACCTGGTGAAGCCGATCAAGTTCGTCTTCCCCTTCTTCAAGAAGGTCATCGACCGCGGCTTCATCGGCTCCGGCGTCATGCTCTACGACGCGATGCAGTCCCTGGGCCGCAAGCGCGCCGTGCCCTTCCACCGCCATCTCCTGCACGACAAGATGCTCGAGGTGTTCCCGGCGCTCGACGGCGACAAGGCCGTCGGCGCGCTCGAGTACTACGACGCGCAGATGGACGACGCCCGCTTCGTGATGATGCTGGTGCGCTCCGCCGCCCAGCTCGACGCCTCGGTCGCGAACTACACCACCGTCGTCGACTACCTCCACGAGGGCGAGCGCGTGGTCGGCGCACGGGTGCGCGACGAGGAGAGCGGCGAGGAGTTCGATGTCCGCGCCCGCCACGTCATCCTCGCCGGCGGCGTCTGGACCCAGGAGCAGCAGGAGCTCGCCGGGGCCGACGGCGGCCTCGAGGTCCTCGCCTCCAAGGGCATCCACGTCACCGTCGCCCGCGACCGGATCCCCGCCGTCCCCGACACCGGCATCATCACCCAGACCGAGAAGTCGGTGCTGTTCATCATCCCGTGGGACGAGTACTGGGTCATCGGCACCACCGACACCCCGTGGACCGAGGACCCCCGCGACGTGGGTGCCACCTCGGACGACATCGACTACGTCCTCGAGCACGCCAATGCCGTGCTGAAGGACCACCTCACCCGCGAGGACGTCATCGGCGTGTACTCGGGCCTCCGCCCCCTGCTGCAGCCCGTGAAGAAGGGCGCGGACAAGGGCTCGACCAAGGTCTCGCGCGAGCACACCGTCATGCAGGTCGAACCCGGCCTGAGCGCCATCGCGGGCGGCAAGTACACGACCTACCGCGTCATGGCCGAGGACGTCGTCGACTTCGCGATCAAGGACACCGAGCCCGGCCGCCCGTCGCTGACCCGCTCGGTCCCCGTCATCGGCGCGCAGGGCTACCAGGCGCTCGTGCGGGACAAGGCCGCGATCGGCCGACGGATCGGCGCGGACGAGATCCGCATGGACCGGCTCCTGTTCCGCTACGGCAGCCTGCTCACCGACGTCCTCGCCCTGATCGACGAGGATCCTTCCCTCGCGACCCCGCTCGAGCATGCCCCGCGCTACCTGCGCGCCGAGGTGGTCTATGCCGCCCGCGCCGAGGGGGCCCGGCACCTCGCCGACGTGCTCGAGCGCCGCACCCGCCTGGACTACGAGACCCGCGACCGCGGCGTCGCGGCGGCCGACGAGGTCGCCGCGCTGCTCGCGCCGGAGCTCGGCTGGGACGAGACGGCCGTGCGCGCCGAGGTCGACGCCTATCGCGAGTACATCGAGGCCCGTCTCGCCGGGGAGGCCACCGCCTCCGATGCCGAGGCCGCCTCCCGCATCGCGGCCGCCGCGGAGGTGCCCACCCGCGGCTGACCCAGAACCCCTCCCCGGTCGTGATCCGGCCGGGGAGGCCCTCCGCGGGCAACTCCGCCCGCGGACCATCGGCGGGCAGGACCCGCCCCTCTCCCCACCAACTGGATGCCACCGGTCCCGCAGAGCTGCGGGACCGCTCGACGAGGAGGCCCCATGGCAACCATCTTCCTGTACGAGATCGCCGGCACGGCGATGCTCACCCTGCTCGGCGGCGGCGTCGTCGCCAACGTCGTGCTGGGAAAGACCAAGGGCAACGGCGGCGGCTGGCTGCTCATCAGCTTCGGCTGGGGCCTCGCGGTCTTCGCCGGCGTGTGGGTCGCCTACAAGACCGGCGCCCACCTGAACCCCGCCGTGACCCTCGGCCTGCTCTCCAGCGGCGCCGCGGAGTACGCCCCCGGGATCGCCGTCACCGCCGGCAGCACGATCGCGTACCTGCTGGCGGAGCTGATCGGCGCCTTCCTCGGCGCGGTCCTGGCCTGGATGGCGTACAAGACCCACTACGACCAGGAGACCGACCCCGCCACGATCCTCGGCACCTTCTCCACCGGTCCGGAGATCCGCTCCTACGGCTGGAACTTCGTCACCGAGGTCATCGCGACCTTCGTGCTGGTGTTCGTGATCATCATGTTCGGCAACACGCCGCACGAGCTCGGCCCCCTCGCGGTCGCGCTGCTGGTCGTCTCGATCGGCGCGTCCCTCGGCGGTCCCACCGGCTACGCGATCAACCCCGCCCGTGACCTCGGCCCCCGCCTCGCCCACGCGGTCCTCCCGATCCCGCACAAGGGCGGCAGCGACTGGGGCTACTCGTGGGTCCCGGTCGCCGGCCCGATCGTCGGCGGCGTCCTCGCCGGCCTGGCGAGCTTCGCCTTCTGACCCGGCCCGCACCCCTCCACAGCCGGGCGGCTCCCGTGCGCCGCGCGGGGCCGTCCGGCACCATGACCACAGCACCACGTTCATCACCACGAAGGAGTTCCGATGACCGACTCGACGAAGTACATCCTCTCGATCGACCAGTGCACCACCTCGACCCGCGCGATCGTCTTCGACCACACCGGCCAGATCGTCTCGACCGGCCAGCAGGAGCACGAGCAGATCTTCCCCAGGTCCGGCTGGGTCGAGCACGACCCGATGGAGATCTGGCGCAACACCCGCTCGGTCGTCGGCGCTGCGCTGACCGGCGCGGAGATCAACCGCCACCAGCTCGCCGCCGTCGGCATCACCAACCAGCGCGAGACCGCGGTGGTGTGGGACAAGAACACCGGCGAGCCCGTCTACAACGCGATCGTCTGGCAGGACACCCGCACCCAGAAGATCTGCGACCGGCTCGCGGGCGACGAGGGCGCCGACAAGTACAAGGAGCGGGTGGGCCTGCCGCTCGCGACCTACTTCTCCGGCCCCAAGATCGCCTGGATCCTCGAGAACGTCGACGGCGCGCGCGAGAGGGCCGAGGCCGGTGACCTGCTCTTCGGCAACACCGACTCCTGGCTGGTGTGGAACCTGACCGGCGGCACGAACGGCGGCGTGCACGTCACCGACGTCACCAACGCCTCGCGCACCATGCTCATGAACATCGACACCCTCGACTGGAACGAGGACATCGCGAAGGACATGGGCATCCCGATGTCGATGCTCCCGGAGATCAAGTCCTCCTCCGAGGTGTACGGGTACGGCCGCAAGAACGACCTCCTCATCGACACCCCGATCGCCGGCATCCTCGGCGACCAGCAGGCCGCGACCTTCGGCCAGGCCTGCTTCGAGATCGGCATGGGCAAGAACACCTACGGCACCGGCAACTTCATGCTGGTCAACACCGGCGAGGACCTGGTGCGCAGCGAGAACGGGCTGCTCACCACCGTCGCCTACAAGATCGGCGACAACAAGCCCGTCTACGCCCTCGAGGGCTCGGTCGCGGTGACCGGCTCGCTCGTGCAGTGGATCCGCGACAACCTCGGCCTGATCAAGGACGCTCCGGAGATCGAGGACCTCGCCAAGCAGGTCGATGACAACGGCGGCCTGTTCGTGGTCCCGGCGTTCTCGGGCCTGTTCGCCCCGCACTGGCGCTCCGACGCCCGCGGCGTGATGGTCGGCATGACCCGCTTCCACAACAAGAACCACATCGCCCGCGCCGTGCTGGAGGCCACGGCCTTCCAGTCCCGCGAGGTCCTCGACGCGGCGATCGCCGATGCGGCCTCCGAGGGCGTGGAGCTCACCGAGCTCAAGGTCGACGGCGGCATGGTCATGAACGAGACCCTCATGCAGTTCCAGGCCGACATCCTCGGCGTGCCCGTCGTGCGCCCGAAGGTCATCGAGACCACCGCGCTGGGCGCCGCCTACGCCGCCGGCATCGCGGTGGGCTACTGGGAGGGCGAGCAGGACGTCATCGACAACTGGGCCGAGGACAAGCGCTGGGAGCCCCAGATGGACGAGGAGACCCGCGACCGGTACATGCGCCTGTGGCGCAAGGCCGTCGAGCGCACCCTCGACTGGGTCGACGACGACACCGACGCTCTGTTCGGCTGATCGACGAACTGCGGGCGCGGAGCGGCCGGCGAGGGACGAGCCGTCCGTGCAGCGTCCGCGGGAGGAGATCAGCACGAGAGCGCAGTGATCGACGACCGGCGGACGCCCGGCATCCCGAGGGGTGCCGGGCGTCCGTGCGTCCGCGCCGAGGTCACCGTCCGGACACGGAACGAGGTGATCGGCGTCACCCCGGCGTAGGATTCGCGGCACCTGCCCTCCCGGGCACCGGTACGGTGGCGCGTCGTCCCCGACCGGACCGGCGGCCCATGAGCGTCGACGCGGCGCACGGACCTCCGATCCGGCCCGTCCGCCCTTCCCCACCTGAGATCGGAGACCCCCATGGAGCTCGCCTTCAAGCTGGTCGCGCTCGGCGTCTACTTCGGCGCCATGATCGGCATCGGCCTGTACGCCTTCCGCAGGACCAAGGGCGGCGAGGACTACATGCTCGGCGGCCGACAGCTGCACCCCTTCGTCGCGGCGCTCTCGGCAGGGGCCTCGGACATGTCCGGCTGGCTGCTGATGGGCCTGCCCGGCGCGCTGTACATGAGTGGCATGGTCGAGGCGTGGATCGCGATCGGCCTGACCATCGGCGCCGGTCTGAACTGGATCTTCGTCGCCCCGCGCCTGCGCCAGTACACCCAGATCGCCGGCAACGCGATCACGGTGCCGAGCTACTTCGGCAACCGCCTCCACGACCGCACGAACATCCTGCGGATCGCAGCGGGCCTGATCATCCTGGTGTTCTTCACCTTCTACGTCTCCTCCGGCATGGTCGCCGGCGGCGTGTTCTTCCAGTCGATGTTCGGCGGCCCCTACCTGACCGGACTGCTCCTCGTGGGCGGCGTGACGATCCTGTACACCCTCTTCGGCGGCTTCCTCGGCGCGAGCTACACCGACGTGGTGCAGGGCCTGATCATGCTGGTCTCCCTGATCATCGTGCCGATCACCGCGATGTTCGTCGTCGGCGGGCCGACGGCGATGTTCGCCTCGGTGCGCGAGGTCGACCCCTCCTTCGGCTCCCTCGTCTCCGGCGGCACGTGGGTGGGGATCCTCTCCGCCGTCGCCTGGGGCCTGGGCTACTTCGGCCAGCCCCACATCATCGTGCGCTTCATGGCGCTGCGCTCCTCGCGCGACGCGAAGTACGGCACGATCGTCGGGATGAGCTGGATGATCCTGTGCGTGACCGGTGCCGTGTTCACCGCGATGGCGGGCCTGGCCTACTTCCAGCAGAACCGGGACGTGCAGATCACCGATGCGACCAACGGCGAGTCGGTGTTCCTCGACCTCGCACAGATCCTGTTCCATCCGCTGATCGCCGGCATCCTGCTGGCGGCCGTGCTCGCAGCGATCATGTCCACGATCTCCTCGCAGCTGATCGTGACCACCTCCGCGCTGGTCGAGGACATCGTCGGCGGCGTGGGTGTGAAGCTCAGCGACGGCGCCAAGCTCTGGGGCGGACGGATCGGCGTGCTCGTGGTCTCCGTCATCGCGGTGATCCTGGCCCTGGATCCCGAGAGCTCGGTGCTGGCTCTGGTCGCCTTCGCCTGGGCGGGCTTCGGCGCCGCCTTCGGGCCGATCGTGCTGCTGTCGCTGTTCTGGCGTCGCCTGACGACGGCGGGCGCCGCGGTGGGCATGATCTCCGGCGCGGTGGTCGCCTTCGTCTGGGGCCAGTTCGAGCCCGACGTCAGCTGGGGCCTGTTCGGGGACCAGCACCTCTACGAGATCATCCCCGGCTTCGCGATCTGCCTGGTGCTCGCGGTGCTGGTCAGCCTGATCACCCCGCAGCCGGAGCCCTCGGCGATGGAGGAGTACGACGACATGCTCGACTCCCTCTCCACCGGTGTGGCCCGCGACCGCTCGGCGGAGGCGCCGACCGCGTCCTGAGCGCGGCCACCCCGGCCTGGGCCGCACGATTCTGCGCTCCTGGCGTGACCTCACCGGCCATACGGCCCCGAGGTCACGCCAGGAGCGCATTCGTCGTCACGGCCGCACGACCGGGGAGCGTCGGGGTCAGTCGTCCGCGTCGGTGTCGTCGAAATCGCCGAAGAGGTTCTCCTCGGCGGGCCCGACGACGCCCGGACGCACCGAGAACAGCGAGCCCGCCGCCGGATCGTCCCCGTCGGCCAGGTTCTCCCGGCTGGTGGTGATGAACAGGGTCCCGCGGTCCTCGCCGCCGAAGGTGCAGGCCGTGACCTGGCGCGCCGCCACCGTGATCCGCTCGGCGACCCCGCCCCGCTCGTCCAGGCCCAGCACCTGCGAGCCGCCGAACATCGCCACCCACACCCAGCCCTCGGCATCCAGGCACAGCCCGTCCGGGCTGCCGTCCTCGCCGGCGAGGTCGGCGAAGGGCCGGCGCTCGACGAGCCCGTCGGCGCCGGACCAGTCGAAGAGATCGACCCGTTTGGTGGGGGTGTCGACGTAGAAGGCGCGCGTCCCGTCGGCCGTGAAGGCGAGGCCGTTGGAGATCGTGAGGTCCCCGAACTGCCGGGTGGTGGTGCCGTCGGGCATCAGGCGCCACATCGCGGCGGCTCCGGGCCGCTGGTCATAAGCCATCGAGCCGCACAGGAAGGAGCCGTCCGGCGCGATCGCGCCCTCGTTCATGCGCACGTCCTCGTCCCACAGCGGCGGCAGCGCGCGGATGGACCCGTCGGCGTCCTCGAGGCCGAAGCCCTTCTCGAGGGCGAGCACCGCCCCGCCGTCCGCCGCGGGGCGCACGCAGGCCACGACCGGGCTCGGGGTGGGCAGGCGCCGGGCCGTCCCGTCGGCGCCGAGATGCAGCATGTCCCCGGCGAGCATGTCCACCCAGCGCAGGCCGTCCCAGGTCTCTGACCAGTACGGACCCTCCGCGTGGTGACAGAGGGATTCGGTGAGTCGGTCGGCATGCATGGGGCTCCCCTTCCGGGCGCTGGATGCGGTCGACCGGCGCGCGGGGGCGCCGGTGGGGCCACCGTACGGGGTACGACGACGCGGCGTGCGGGCGTCCCGGCCTCAGTGATCCTGCATCGCCGCGAGCGCGTGGGTGATCTCGTAGGTCGCGGGGTAGAGGTCGCGGTAGAGCCGGTACAGCTCGTCGTACCGCTCGCGCCGCGCCGGGTCCGGGACGATCTCGTGATCGGTGGGGTTCCAGCGCGAGACGTCGGTGCCGTGGGCGAGGCGCGCGGCGAGCATCGAGCTGCCGTACGAGGCGCCGACGACGCGCCGCGGTATCCGCTGGACCAGGCCCGTCACGTCGGAGACGATCTGCGGCCACAGGTCGCTGCGGGCCCCGCCGCCGACGGCCACGACCCGGTCCAGGCCGAGCTCGGCCGCGGCGAGGGTCTCGAGGTGGTGGCGCACCCCGAAGGCGGCGGCCTCGAGCACGGCGCGGTAGAGGTCCCCGCGGGTGTGCGAGAGGGTCAGGCCCGCGATCACGCCCCGAGCGCCGGGGTCGGCGATGGGGGAGCGCTCGCCGGCGAAGTAGGGGAGCATGACCAGCCCGTTCGCGCCGGGACCGCTGGCCTCCGCCTCCACCAGCAGCTCGTCGAACCCCGGGGAGCCGGTCAGCTCGCGCAGCCAGCCGGTGATCGCCCCGGAGGACGCCATTCCTCCCGAGAGCGCATAGGCGCCCGGCTCCACCCCGGAGGCGGGCCACAGGGTGCGGCTCGCGACGGGCTCGACTGTGGTCGCGACGAGGAAGGTGGTGGTGCCGTACATCAGCATCAGGTCGCCCGGGGAGGCGGCGTCGACGCTGACGGCCTCCGCCCAGGCGTCGATGGTGCCGGTGATGACCGGGATCCCGGCGCGCAGACCGGGCACGAGCCGCGCGATCGCGCTCTGCACGGTCCCCGCCGCCCCGCCCGCCCAGCGCAGCTCCGGGAGCTCGAGGCCGGGGCCGACGCGCTCGGCCCACTCGGGATGCCACGCCTGGTGGCGAAGGCTGTACATCGGAGCGGACTGGCTGGCGCTGACGTGGTCGAGCACGTACTCGCCGGTGAGGCGGAAGGCGAGATACGAGGCCGGCATGAACAGCCGACGCGCCCGCGCATAGACCTCCGGCTCGTGCCGGGCGACCCAGGCGACCTTCGGCCCGGCCGCCTGCGAGGTGAGCATCCCGCCGCAGTGCGCGACGATCTCCTCCCGGCCCAGCACGTTCGTGAGGTGGTGGATCTCCTCGCCCGCGCGGGTGTCCACGCCGTAGAGGATCGCCGGGCGCACCGGTTCGCCGCTCTCGTCGGTGAGCAGCACGCAGGGGCCCATCCCCGAGACGCCGATCGCGGTCACCTCCGCGGGGACGTCCGCGGCGCCGGTCGCGGTGAGCTCGCGGGCGATGTCCACGAACTCCTCCCACCAGATCTCCGCGTCCATCTCGACGTGGCCCGGGGCGGGGCGGGAGACCGAGTGCTCGCGCACGGCGGCGGCGAGGATGGTCCCGTCGAGCGCGACGAGGGTGCCCTTCGTGCTCGAGGTGCCGACGTCGACGCCCAGCACGGCGGGGACCCTCGCGCCGGCTGGCGCTCCGGCCGTTCGGGGCGCGGCCGACGGGGCGGACGAGGTGGTGGGGGCGACGGATCCGGCGGTGATCGCCGCCGCCGTCCGCGAGGCGGGCTGCGCTGCCGGCGCCGCGGTCTCTGGCGACGCTGCCGAGGAGTCCGACGGAGCGGTCCGCGGAGCAGGGGGCCTCGCCCCCGTGCCTGCCGTCATCGCGCCGCCTCTCCGTGCCGTCATCGCCGCAGACCATCCTGCCACCGACGGCCCTGCCAGGGGCGCAGGACGGGGCCCTGTTCCGCAGCACCGCCCGGCGTTCACTAGGATCATCGGCGCGAGCCCTGCCGCCCCGGGGCCCGGACACGGCCTTCACGGAGAGGGAGGAGCATCGATGCTCGAGACCGCGATGGACCTCCAGCTGCTCCACCGCGCCGCCTCCGCCTACTACGTCGACGGGGTGCGACAGGCGGAGGTCGCCGAGCGCCTGGGCGTCTCCCGGCCCACGGTCTCCAAGCTCCTCGCCGAGGCGCGACGGATCGGGATGGTGCGCTTCGAGGTGCTCGAGCCGCCCACCGCCGACCTGCCCGATCTCGGCGCCCGCCTGCAGGACGTGCTCGGCGTCCGCTCCGTGCGCATCGCCCCGGGCAACCAGGTCCAGCGCGACTACCGCGGCATCGGCGACCTGCTGGGGGAGGAGCTGCGCTCGCTGGACCTGCAGCGGGGCGATGTGCTGCTGATCTCCTCGGGGAAGACCACCTACGCCGTCAGCGGCATGCCCGGGCTGCCGGAGCTGCCGGGAGTGGTGATCGCCCCGACCGTCGGCGGGCAGCAGGAGACCGACCCGTCCTTCCAGACCAACGAGATCGTGCGCCGCTTCGCGGACCGCACCCGGGCCGAGCCGAAGTTCATGTTCGCCCCGGCGAGCCCCTCGGAGCAGCTCTGGGAGTCGCTGCAGGCCGACCCCAGCTTCCGCGAGATCACCGACCTGTGGGCGCGGGCCCGCGCCGTGGTGGTCGGGATCGGCGAGCCCTACCGGGGTCGCGCGGCGCTGACCTCCGTGGTGCCGCGCGACGAGACGGCGCTGCTCCCGGCCGTCGGCGACATCAACCTCCACTTCTACGACATCGCCGGGCACCCGGTGAGCTATCCCGGCTCGGAGCTGCTGGTGCGCCCGCCGCGCGCGCTGCTCACCGCGCTGCCGACCTCGATCGCGATGGCGGCGGGGGAGCGCAAGGCGCCCTCGATCCTCGCCGGCGCCCGCGCCGGGCTGTACACGACGCTGCTGACCGACGAGCCGACGGCCCAGGCCGCGCTCGCGCTCGCCGCTGCGACGGGCTGACCCCGCCCGATCCACCCCGTGGCACGCCTCTGACCTGCGTCGCCCTGGTGTGGAACATTTGTGCTTGACGTTTGTTCCGGGTCTGTCTAGAGTGTCCTGGTCAGGCCCGACCCGTCGGCGCGCCCTGTGGGGCCACCAGGCCGGGCGGAACGTATCGAAGGAGATGTGTCTTACGTGAGCCAGCTGCCCGCCACCATGCAGGCCGTCGTCATGCATGCCCCCGAGGACTACCGCCTCGAGGAGCGTCCGGTCCCGACCCCCGCCGCCGATGAGCTCCTGATCCAGGTCGAGGCCGTCGGCGTCTGCGCCTCCGACCTCAAGGCCTACGCCGGCGCCGCCAAGTTCTGGGGCGACGAGAACCGCGACCGCTGGGTCGAGCCGGGCATCATCCCCGGCCACGAGATCACCGGCACCGTCGTGCAGGGCTCCGACGAGATCCTCGCCCACCACGGCGTCTCCGTCGGCGACCGCATCGTCGTCGAGCAGATCGTCCCCTGCGGCGAGTGCATGTACTGCCAGCGCGGCTGGTACTGGATGTGCGCCCCGCACGACATGTTCGGCTTCAAGCACTACCACGGCGGCATGGCCGAGTACATGATCGTGCCGAAGCTCGCCCGCGCCCACAGGATCTCCAAGGACATCGCGCCGCAGCACGCCGCCTACGCCGAGCCGCTGTCCTGCTCGATGCACGCTGTCGAGCGCGCCGAGCTGGAGTTCGACGACGTCGTGGTCATCGCCGGTGCCGGCCCCATCGGCCTCGGCGCGATCATCGGTGCGGCCCACAAGAACCCCAAGCTCGTCATCGCCCTCGATTTCGACGACGAGAAGCTCGAGCTCGCGAAGAAGTGCGGCGCCGACCTCACCCTGAACCCCTCGAAGGTCGACATCTACGAGGAGATCCGCGGCCTCACCGGCGGCTACGGCGCCGACGTCTACATCGAGTGCACCGGCCACCCCAGCGCCGTGCCGCAGGGCCTGAACCTGCTGCGCAAGCTCGGCCGCTTCGTGGAGTACTCGGTCTTCAAGGAGAACGTCTCGGTGGACTGGTCGATCATCTCCGACGACAAGGAGCTCGACGTGCGCGGCGCCCACCTCGGCCCGCACACCTGGCCCGCCGCCATCAAGATCATCGAGAAGGGCGACCTGCCGCTCGACGAGATCTGCACCCACCAGTTCGGCCTCGCCGACTTCCAGAAGGCCCTCGACGCGGTCGCCGACTCCGCCGGCGCCTCCGTCAAGGTCTCCATCCTCCCCGGCCGCTGAGCACGGCCCCGCTGATCCCGGATCAGCCCTGACGGGGCGGCCGACGCCTCGATGCTGCCGTCGGCCGCCCGCGCCTCTCCCTCTCGCACACAGGAGTGCCCTTATGAGCGCAGTACCCTCGACCACCCAGGCCGGACCCGCCGTGCCGGCCGCCGGGTCGCCCCAGGAGACCTTCCTGGACCGACTCGGCATCCCCCATCCGCTGCGGTGGGGCTTCCTCGGCGTGCTCGTCTTCATGACGGGCAACGGCGTGGAGACCAACTTCGTCTCCCCGCACATGGCGAACGTCTTCGGCGGCGGCGACGACATGATCAACGTCGCCGCCACCATCATCACCTTCTACTCCCTCGCCTCGCTGGTCGGCTCGTACCTCGCCGGCGCCCTCTCGGACCTGTGGGGCCCGCGCAGGGTGATGCTGCTCGGCCTCGTCGTCTGGCTGGTGTTCCAGGCCGCGTTCCTGGGTGCGCTGTCCAGCGAGTCGATCCCGCTGGTGGCCGCGACCTACTTCTTCCGCGGCTTCGGCTTCCCGCTGTTCGCCTTCTCCTTCCTGGTCTGGGTCAACGCCGTGGTCCCCAAGGAGCGCAACGGTGCGGCGGTCGGCTGGTTCTACGTCATGTTCACCGGCGGCATGCCCACCATCGGATCGCTCGTCGCGATCGGTCTGATCCCCGCCTTCGGCGGCGGCTTCTTCGGTGAGCGCTGGGCCATGGCCGTCTCCTCGCTGATCGTGATCGCCGGCTTCCTGATCGCCTGGCTCGGGGTGCGCGAGAAGCACGGCTCCATCCGACTGGCCCCGGAGGGCGAGACCTCCCGCCAGGTGGTCTTCTCGGGCGTGCACCTCGCGTTCACGAACAAGCGCGTGATGATGGGCTTCCTGACCCGCCTGATCAACACCGCCCCGCAGTTCGGCATGTTCATCATCCTGCCCACCGTCATCGCCGAGACCCTCGGCTGGGGGCAGAGCCGCTGGCTGCTGATGACCTCGATCGTCTTCGCCGGCAACATCCTGTTCAACGCCGCCTTCGGCGCCCTCGGCGACCGCATCGGCTGGACCACCACGGTGCGCTGGTTCGGCATCGTCGGCTCCGCGATCGGCCTGCTGCTGTGGTGGTACGTGCCGCACTGGGTGCCGGCCGGCTCCGACTGGGGCTTCGTCGTCGCCGTCATCGCGGGCACCGTCTTCGGCATCCTGCTGGCCGGCTTCGTGCCGCTGGGCGCGATCATGCCGGCGCTCGCCCCGGACCACAAGGGCGCCGCGATGGCGATGTACACGACCGCCGCGGGCGGTGCGACCTTCCTCGGCTCGGCCGTGGTCGCCGTCGTCCGCCCCTGGGGAGGGAACGTCGGCGTGGTCTGGGCGTTCGTGGTCCTGTACGCCCTCGCCTTCCTGATGACCTTCGCGCTGAAGGTCGACCAGCCGCGCGTCGGCAAGAAGGACATCGCCGCCGCCGAGGCCTGATCCGCGCCCCGGGGGCCGACGGGATGACCGTCGGCCCCCGGGCCCCGCCCG
>NZ_KV788707.1:0-2918 GCF_001807385.1 Brachybacterium sp. HMSC06H03
CGGGAGCGCGGCGCCGCGCGTTGCGAGCGACGCACGGCCCGGCGAGGACGCCGCACGGCCCGGCGTGAGCGAGGTCCCGTCCGCCTCGGCCGTCGCCTCCGCTGATGCGTCGTGCCCGCGGCGTAGTCTCGGAGCACCATGGCCAGCAAGCTCTACCGTGACGATGCGATCGTCCTGCGCACCCACCCGCTGGGCGAGGCGGACCGCATCATCACCCTGCTCACGCGGCGGCACGGCAAGGTCCGCGCCGTCGCCAAGGGCGTGCGCCGCACCGGCAGTCGCTTCGGCGCGCGGCTGGAGCCGTTCACGCTGGTCGACGTGCAGCTGCACGCCGGGCGGAACCTCCACACCGTCACCCAGGTCGTCACGATCGAGGCCTTCGCCGTCGGCATCACCGCGGACTACTCCCGCTTCGCCGCCGCCAGCGCCATGCTCGAGACCACCGACCGGCTCACCGACGAGATGGTCGATCCCAACCAGCGCGGCTTTCTCATGCTCGTCGGCGCGCTGCGCGCCATGGCCGAGGGCCGCATCGCCCCGCCGCTCGTGCTCGACTCCTTCCTGCTGCGCACCCTCGCCGTCTCCGGCTGGGCGCCCGAGCTGCGCGTGTGCGCCTCCTGCGGGGCTGACGGCCCCCACCACGCCTTCGACGTGCGTGCGGGCGGCCTGGTCTGCACGCCATGCCGTCGGCCGGGCGCCATCGCGGTGCGCCAGTCCACGATCGAGCACATGATCTTCCTGCTCGCCGGGGACTGGGAGAATGTGACCGATGCGGAGGAGACCGTGCAGCAGGAGGCGGGTCGCCTCATCGAGGACACGGTGACCTGGCATCTCGAGCGCTCGGTCCGTTCCCTGCACTACGTCGAACGCTGATCCCCATCCCGGGCGGGTCCACGGCCCGCACGATCCCGCACGATCCAGGAGGACCCCGCATGCCCGGTGCATCCCGTCACGGGTACCAGGAGCCGTTCGCCCACCCCAGCGGCGCACTGCCCCCGCAGCTGCCGGCCCCCACGATCCCTCGCCACGTCGCGGTGGTGATGGACGGCAACGGCCGCTGGGCGAACCGCCAGGGCCTGCCCCGCACGGCAGGGCACGAGGCCGGCGAGGCGGCGCTGCTGGACGTCGTCGCCGGCGCCCTCCAGATCGGCGTGACGCACCTGAGCGCCTACGCCTTCTCCACCGAGAACTGGAAGCGGTCCCCGGAGGAGGTGCGCTTCCTGATGGGCTTCTCCCGCTCCGTGCTGCGCCGTCAGCGCGACACCCTGGACTCCTGGGGCGTGCGGATCGTGTGGATCGGCCGCGAGCAGCGCCTCTGGGGCTCGGTGATCCAGGAGCTCAAGGAGGCCCAGGAGCGTACCCGCGACAACACCCGCATGACGCTGTACATGTGCGTGAACTACGGGGGTCGCGCCGAGATCGTCGACGCGGTGCGCGAGATCGCCGAGGAGGCCCGGGCAGGGCGACTCAAGGGCTCCGGGATCAGCGAGAAGACGATCCAGCGCCATCTCGTCGACCCCGATATGCCCGACGTGGACCTGTTCCTGCGCACCAGCGGCGAGCAGCGCACCTCCAACTTCCTGCTCTGGCAGGCCGCCTACGCCGAGCTCGTGTTCGTCCCCGAGCTGTGGCCCGACGTGGACCGACGCGTGCTGTGGCGGGCGATCACGGAGTACGCGCGGCGCGATCGGCGCTACGGGGGAGCGGTCGACGCCCCTGATGCGCCGGGGGCTCAGTCCGCAGGGCTCTGAGCGACCCGCTCGGCCGCGGCGGTCCGCCGAGCCGTAACGGCTGGTTCCGTCGCGGTCGGCCGGTCGCCGTCGACCCCGACCGAGGCCTCGGTCGCGACCTCGCTCTCGGCGAGGGTCGCGACGAGGGCGGCCCGGGCGCCCGTGCGGCGTCGGTGGTGCAGCACGAGAGCGACCAGCAGCACCAGCAGGGCGAGCACGGCGACGGCGCCGGCGGGGGAGACGAGGAACAGCTCGAACCAGCCCGCCACGGCCACCAGGCCGACGGTCGCGTAGATGATCGCCCAGGCCAGGCCGCCGACGGCGAGGGCGGGCAGGTAGCGGCGGGCAGGCATGGCGGTCAGGCCCGCGGCGGCGTTCGCGGCGGTCTGGAAGCCGACGGTCAGGAAGCTCAGCGCCACGACCCAGGCACCCCAGCGGTTGACGAGCTCGGTCGCGCGCTGCACGGACGTCGACTCCAGCAGCTTCTTCACCCGGCCGCGGTTCGCGGCCCTCCGTGCTCCGCGGCCGACGAGATAGGTGCCGCCGGCGCGCGCCCAGATCACCACGTACAGGAACGCGATCGCCGGCAGCAACGGCAGCGACTGGACCCAGTCCATCATCGCGTGGCCGCCTCGTCCTCCGGCTCCTCGGGATCGTCCTCGTCCTCCGAGGGCGCGGCGGTGCTCGAGTGCTCCTCGCACAGCCCGAAGACCTCGAGGGTGTGGTCCACCTCGGTGAAGCCGTGCTCGCGGGCGATCGCGGTCATGGACGCCTCGAGTCTCGGGGCGAGGAACTCCACGGTGCGGCCGCACTCGCGGCACACCAGGTGATGGTGGTGGCCGGTGTCCTCGCACTGCCGGTAGAGGGACTCCCCGTCCCCCGCCACGAGCACGTCCAGACGCCCGGCGCGGGAGAGCGCCTGCAGGTTGCGGTACACGGTGGCGAGGCCGACGGTCTCGCCGTCGGCGCGCATCTGCTCGTGGATCTGCTGGGCGCTGCGGAAGTCCACCTGCCGGGAGAGCGTCTCGAGGATCGCGGCGCGCTGGCGGGTGTTCCTTTGCATGCCCTCATTGTCCCCCACCTGGTGCGGGACCTCCATCTCTGGTGGGAGGGACCACCATCACCGGTGGGAGGGGCCACGCGCCGCGACCGGGCCGGCGTCCGCGGCCGCGGACCCGGGGCCGGCCG
>NZ_KV788708.1:0-6415 GCF_001807385.1 Brachybacterium sp. HMSC06H03
CGCCGGCTCGGGGTCGGGACCCGGTGCCGCGGCCGGTCGTCCGCCGGTTCATCGGCCCGCTCCACGGCGCGCCGCGAGCAGGGCGCGGGCGATGACGAGGGCCTTCTCCGGCTCCGGCACCCGCACGCGGGTGCGGCGGATCCGGGCCGCGGGGGTGCGGCGCAGTCGACGGGAGAGCGCCGAGTAGAGGCCGTGCGCGGCGGTGACAGCGGCGCGGCTCGACGAGGGGAGATGGGGCAGCGCGGTCGCGGCGCGGGCGAGGTCGGCGTCGATGTCGTCGAGCAGCAGGTCCCGCTGCGCGTCGTCGAGGCGGTCCACGTCCACCCCGGGAACGTAGTCGCGGCCCAGGCCGTCGTGATCCTCGGCGAGGTCGCGCAGGAAGTTCACCTTCTGGAAGGCGGCGCCGAGCGCGCTCGCCGCGGGGGCGAGGCGCGCAGCTGCCGCCTCGTCACCGTCGACGAAGACACGCAGGCACATGAGGCCCACCACCTCGGCCGAGCCGTGCACGTACTGCGCGAGGCTCTCAGGGTCGTGGGCGGTGACGGTGAGGTCCGCACGCATCGAACCGAAGAAGGGGTCGATGAGCTCCGGGCCGATGCCGTGGCGGCGTGCGGTGATGGCGAAGGCCTGCACCACGAGATTCGTGGAGCGGGTGCCGCCGACCGCGCGAGCGGTCTCAGCGGCGAGCTCCTCGAGGGCGCGTGCCCTGGCGGCCGGGTCGAGGCCCGAGTCGGGGTCGTCTACGATCTCGTCGGCCAGGCGCACCAGGGCATACAGGCTGCGGACATGAGTGCGCACGGGTTCCTCGAGCAGGCGCGTCGCCCAGCCGAAGGAGGTCGAGTAGCCGGCGATCACGCAGCCGGCGCTGCGCTGCGCAACCCGGTCGTAGAGGGTCAACGCGTCCGGGGCGAGGCGCTGCGCGCTCATCGCGCACCGCCGTCGGACCGCCGTCCGCCGACAGGGCCGTGCGCATCCTCGAGGCGCTGGGGCGGCCGCAGCACGGCGAACAGGGTCGCCAGGACGATCACGGCGGCGACCGTCGCCGCGGCGGTCGCGACCACCGGCGACGAGGGCGCATCGGTCGCGCGGCCGACCGCGATCCAGAGCAGACCCCAGACCATCGCCGCGGGCGCGGCGACCGGGCGGCGACCGGCCCGGGTCAGCGCCACGCCGACCACGGCCACCGCGAGCAGCACCAGCACGGCGAGGACCTCGGGAGCCCCGAAGCCCGAGAACCCTGCGCCCTTCAGCGCTGCCGCGATGTTCGCGCAGGTCGCGACGCTCACCCAGCCGAGATACAGGCCGAAGGTGCCGTCGACGACGACCCGCTCGACCGCCCCGGCAGGAGGCCTGGCCGTGAGACGACGGAACAGAGCGCCGAGCACGATAAGCAGCACCAGGATCACCAGCACGCTCAGCGCGACCGCACCGGCCTGGACCACGAGGATCCAGGCGGCGTTCAGCAGCACCGAGGCGATCGCGAGGCCGGCGATCCCGCGGTGGTCGTGCCGGTCCCACCACTGCCACAGCGTGTACGCGCCGAGCCCCAGGTAGATCACCGACCAGATGCGGAAAGCGGGGGTCGCGGGGGCGAGGTGCGTCGCGTCGGCGGAGAGCAGGCCGCCGGCGGCCTCGTCGATCGGTGCTCCGCCGAAGGCGCCGACACCCACGGCCGTGCCCGCCATCGCGAGCAGGAACGCGAGGGTCACGGCGAGGCTTCGGCCCAGCGGGCGGGGGCCGGTGCGCCGTCGGCCCTCCCGGCGGCGATGCGCGGCGGCCGGATGGTCGGGGGTGCTCGCGGCGGTCATGCGGACTCCTCGTCGTCGACGGCGTGTGAGGCGGCGCCGGGCCCGCCGCGGGAGGGCGCGGGAGCCCCGGTTCCGGCTGACCCTGCGGTGGCTCCGCTCGCTGCGGGATCGTCGTGCGCTGCGTTCTCGGCGGCGCGGGCGATGTTGCGCTGCATGCTGCCGAAGACTATTCCGTGGAAGGGCCACACAGCCCACCAGTAGGCGTCCCCGAGCAGACCGCGGGGGTGGTAGAGCGCCCGCTGGTGCAGCACGGTGCGGCCGTCGGACTTTTCCACGGCGAGCTCGAGCCAGGCATCGCCCGGGACGCGCATCTCGGCGCGCAGGCGCAGCAGGCGGCCGCGTTCGAGACGTTCCACGCGCCACCAGTCCAGTGCCTCCCCCACCATCAGCCGGTGCGGGTGCCGGCGACCGCGGCGCAGGCCGGGCCCGCCGACGACTCGATCCAGGAGCCCGCGCGCCACCCAGCCCAGTCGCCACGAGTACCAGCCGTGCGCGCCGCCGATCCCCTCGATCACCGACCAGAGCGTCTGCGGGGACGCGTTCACCGTGCGGGAGCGTTCGTCACGGCGCACGATCCCTCCGGACCATTCCGGGTCCTCGGGCAGCGGCGAGGACGGCGCCCCGGCCGGAGCGGCGGAGTGCCAGGTGGTGGTGACGTCGAGGTCGCGGATCCTGGCGAGGGCGAGCTCGATCGCACGGTCCACCCCGGTGAGCCCGCCGTCAGGGTCCGGTACGAGGTCACGCAGGTCCGACTCGGCGGCGACGGCGTCGTGGACCAGCGACTCCACGAGGGGGCGCGCGATCGAGGTGGGGACCGGGGTGACCAGCCCGATCCAGTGGCTCGCCAGGCGCGGGGTGAGGACGGGGACCACCTGGATCCGCCGCCGGGGCAGACCCGCGGCGCGCGCACAGGAGTGCAGCAGCTCGGCGAAGGTGAGGACATCGGGCCCGCCGATGTCGAAGGTGCGGTTCGGAGTGCCCTCGAGGGTCGCCGCGGCCACCAGGTAGTGGAGCACGTCACGGACGGCGATCGGCTGGATGCGGTTCCGCACCCAGCGCGGCGCGACCATGACCGGGAGCCGCTCGGCGAGGTGGCGCATGATCTCGAAGGATGCACTGCCGGAGCCGAGGATCACCGCGGCGCGCAGCACGACCGCCGGCACGGCGCCTTCGAGCAGGATGTTCCCGACCTCCTCGCGGGAGGCCATGTGGGCGGAGAGCTCCTCGCCGCGGGGGTGGATACCGCCCAGGTAGACGATGCGCCGGGTCCCGGCTCGCTCCGCGGCGGCCGCGAAGGCCTGGGCACCGGCGCGATCGCGAGTCGCGAAGCTGCTGCCCCCGCCCATCATGTGGATCAGGTAGTAGGCGACGTCCACGCCCTCCAGGGCTCGGGCGAGCGTGGACGGATCTGCGACATCCGCCTCGACCACCTCGACACGATCCCGCCAGGGCCGGTCCTGCAGGCGCTCGACGTGTCGGGCCATGGCGCGCACCCTCAGCCCCGCGTCGAGGAGCGCCGGCACGAGCCGGCCGCCGATGTACCCGCTCGCGCCGGTGACGAGGACCAGCGGTGCGTCGGGACCGGCGGGGCCGTTCATGCGCTGGCTCGCTGCGAAGCGGCGCGCTGCGCGCACCTGGCCGCGACGGGATCAGGACCGGCCGGCTCTCGTCCCGACACGTCGGACGGGAGCAGCAGCTCGAGGCCGGCGTGGATCTCCGCGATGGTGGCAGCGAGAGCCTCGCTGAACGCGGGAGGGAGGTCGTGGCGTGCAGCGGCGTCGACTGCGCTGGACAGGTGCCATAGGGCGAGCTCTTCGACCCAGTCGCGGGATCCGCTCGCGGTGAGCAGGTCACGGGCGCTGCGCGCCTCCTCGTCGGTGAGGTCCTCGCGCCCGAGCAGCGTTCTCAGCTGGGGCCAGTGAGTCGTGGTCGCGGCGTGCGCGACGAGGGCGGTGCGCTTGCCCTCGCGCAGGTCCCCCAGCGCGCTCTTGCCGGTGCGATCCTCGTCGCCGAAGACGCCGAGGAGATCGTCGACGAGCTGGAAGCCGATGCCGAGCAGAGCACCGATCGCGTCGAGCGCCTCGAGACGGTCCGGCGACGCGTCGGCGAGCAGTCCGGCGGCGTGGAGGGGGAGCTGGAAGGAGTACACCGCCGTCTTCAGCTCGGCGACCGTCAGCGCCTCCTGCAGCGTCTCCGGCCGCTCGGCGGGCCGGAGCGGCAGCTGCACATCGGCGATCTCCCCGGCGGCCGAGGCGTGCAGCGAGCTCTCCATCAGGTCCAGGAGCGCGGCGACCACGGCGGCAGGCGCCGAGCATCCGGCCACCGCGCGCAGGGCCGTGATCAGGCCGAGGTCCCCTGCGAGGATCCCGGCGGCGTCGCCGACCCGGCGTGCGGTGTGCGCGGTGGCACCCCCGCGGCGCACTTTCGCGGCCACGGAGGCGGGGAGGCTCGGGGCGCCGCGCCGCATCTGGTCGCCGTCGATCACGTCGTCCTGGACCACGAAAGCGGTGTGCAGGATCTCGACCGCGGCCGCGACCTGGATCGCGGCCTCGTGCCGTGAGCCTCCTAGGGACTCGTGGGTGGCCAGCAGGAGGGCGGGCCGGAATCTCCTGCCGCCCTCGGTGGCCTTGCCGAGCGCGTTCCACAGCAGATGGTGGTCCGCGGAGGCCACTGCGCCCCCGAGCGCGGTGCCACGACGGAGGAGACGCCTGATCTCGTGGTCGACGCCAGGAGGGCAGGGGATGCTCATGCGGTTTCTGCCGGAAGACGTCCGAGCCGGTCGCCCAGCTGCTCGAGCTGCGCGACGGCCCAGGGGCTGAGCGTCCACGGCGCCAGGCGTGCGAGCGCGGCGAGCTCGTCCGCCGTCACCCACCGCAGATCCATGACCTCTTCGGGTGAGGGCACGGGCTCGCCCTGGGGGATCGCGGTGAAGACGGGGCATACCTCGTTCTCGACGATTCCCGAGGCGTCGACGGCTCGATACCGGAAGTCGGGCAGGGCCAGCCGCACCTCCCGCACCTGGAGGCCGAGCTCGCCGAAGGCGTGGCGGGAGATCGCCTCCTCGAGGGACTCACCCTGGCGTGGGTGGCCGCAGAACGCGTTCGTCCACACTCCGGGCCAGGTGCGCTTCGAGAGCGCCCGGCGCGTCAGCAGCACGGCCCCGTCCTCGCGCACCAGGTGGCAGGAGAAGGCCAGATGGAGCGGTGTGTCGACGGAGTGGACGGTGGCGCGGGGGGCCAACCCGCGGGGGGAGCCGTCGGAGTCCAGCAGGATCACATGGTCCTCGTCGGCCGTCCCGGCCGTTCGTGTCGCAGCGGTGCCGATCACGGCGACCTCCCGTTGTCCGTCGTGACGTACGTAGCCAGGCTATCGACTTCGACCCTAGCATCCGGCCAGAGCATGGTGCGGCAATGTCACCGACCCGAAGAACATGCGGGCGAACCCGCTGATGGAGCCCAGGAAGCCCAGCATCCCCTCGCCGGCTCGCGGGGCGGCGCCCTCGGGGCGGGCGAGGATCGTTCCGGTGTCGGCGGAGACCGAGCCCGGGATGGGCCCGCAGCCTGAGCCGGGGAGGCCGACGCCCTCGTCCAGAGGGTGCGGCCGATCGTGTCTCCTCTCGCGACCTGCCGTGCGGCGGGGCTGCACTGCGTTGTTCGAGATCCTGCGGAGGAAAGGAGTCACCGTGCCGCGAGTGCTGCGCGGCATGCGGAGCAGGGATGTGCGGGTGGTGCCGGGCGCTGCGTTGCGGGGCTCCCCGTGGGGGCCTCGGTGACCGCGCCGCCCGCCGTGCGGGGCTGCCACAGTGTGTAGAAGGGGAACCCCGCGGGAACCAGCTGACAGCTGCTGCAGCAGGGGATGCGGGCAGCGATGACGTCGCAGCGGGGGTGAAGAGTGCGGGGTCGCGTGATCTGGCCATGTCAAAGGGGTGACACACGGGTGGGTCACGATCCGCTCCGATGCGGGACGGTCATGGACCGCAGCCCGTGCGGGCACGGAGGCCGACGACGACTCCTGCCTTCGGAGAGCTGGTGCCCCGTGCGCGGACACTCGCCACGGAGGAGCTGATCGCACGGGCCGACGAGCAGAGGGAGGGGCGCGCGGTTCGCGCACCCCGGCCCGTAGCAGCATGACATGGGCGCAGAGGGAAACGTTCGTCATGCCGACCCGAGGGCCGTGAGAGAGGACGAGGATCGAGAGCATCCGGCGAGCAGGGGAGCGAAGCGGTCGGCAGTCGCAGGATGCGATGCGGGGTCACGGGGCGGTGGGCTGTCAGGCATCTGGGGGCAACGGCGTCGAGACCCTGGCCGAGCACCGAGCCGGAAGGGCACTGGCTCGTTCCAGGACGAACGCCGGAGCGGCACGACGCCGGGGATCAGGAGCCTGGCGCAGCGGTACGAGCGGACGGGCAACGTGGACGCCAACGGTCCGAGGGGCGCCGGCACCGGGGATGCCCTGCGCAGCATTCACGAAGAACTCCTGGGAGCACCGGGGCCGCCTCGGAGGCCGCGACCGAGGCTCAGGAGGAGACTTCCGCAGGGCGTTCTGGACAATGTGGTCGAGGCCACCTCGAAAAGGGTCGTTCTGGCTTGACGGGGCCTCGGAACCCC
>NZ_KV788709.1:0-2299 GCF_001807385.1 Brachybacterium sp. HMSC06H03
CAGGGCCGGGGCGCGGCCGCCCCAGGCGCCGGCCGCTTCGGCCGGGGCGGTCTCGCCGAGGACGGCGGGGTCGACCACGTCGGTGTCGGTCTCGTCGACGTCGACGTGGGCGGCGACCAGGGCGGCGAACTGCTCGAGGGCCTCGTCGAGGTCGGCGGCGATCTCGTCGACGAGCCCGGCCTCCTGGGCCTTCTCGGCGGTGAGCTGCCGGTCACGGGCGGGGTCCTCGAGGATCATCCGCACAGCGGCCTCGGCGCCGACGACGGACTGCAGCAGCGTGGTGCCGCCCCAGCCGGGGAGGATGCCGAGGCTCGTCTCGGGCAGGCCGATGCCGCGCACGCCGGGGGCGGCGGTGCGCACGTCGGCCATGAGCGCGACCTCGAGGCCTCCGCCGAGGGCGACGCCATTGAGGTGGGCGAGGATCGGGACGGGGCTGGTGCGCACGCGGACCTGCAGGTCGTGGGCGGCGCGGGTCATCGCGCGGACGTTCTCGGCGGCGGTGGGGTCGGCGAACATCGACAGGTCGGCGCCGGCGAGGAAGGTGCGGCCGGTGCCGGTCAGGGCGATCGCGCGGATCTCCCCGGCCTCGGCACGGTCGAGCGCGGCGGCGATCGCGCCGGTGACGGCGTCGATGGAACGCGGGCCGAGGGTCGCGGGGCGGCGCTCCTCGCCCTCCGGCGGGGCGAAGGTCAGAACGGCCACGGTGCCGAGTCCGGGATGCTCGCGATCCTCCGTGACGACTCGGGTGACGTGCTCGGTGTAGCTGCTCATCAGGGGCCTTTCGCGTTCTCGTCGTCGAGTGCCGCACAGTTGTCTGATACTGCGGGTTTCAGGTAGATCATGCCCCAGGTCGGGCCCGGGTGTCCACCGGGGCCGCTCCGTCCGACCGCCTCAGCTCGCGCGGAGCCAGATGCCCTCCTGGACATCGCCAGCGCGCGGGGTGAGCACGAAGTGCCCGTCGCCCTGGATCTCCTCGGGGACCACGAAGGCCTGCTGGGAGAGGATCTCGTCCGTCGGCACGGCGGTCTCCTTCTGCGAGATCTCGTCGTAGAGCGGGGTGACCTGGGCGCCGTTCTTGTACTCGGTGCCGTCGGCGGCCACGTAGGTGACGTCGATCCAGTGGCCGCCGTAGGTGGCGAAGGGCTTCTCCCCGCGATGGAGCCCCTCGAAGGTGACCATGATGTTCTTCATCCCCTCGGCCGGCTCCTCGTTGAGGGAGTTCGTCTCCCGGATCTCCTCGGTCGCGTCCCAGTCCACGGCGGTGATCCGCACGTCGACGCGGCCGCTGTCCTCGGTCGGCTCGAAGGGGACGACGGCGTCGCGCGCCACCGCCTCGTCGGGGCCGACGGGGGCCTCGGCGATGACCTCGCCGCCCTCGGGGACGGTCTGCTCCGTCGCGATCTCCTCCTCGTCCGAGGAGGGCGGGCCCTGCAGCGCCCGGATCCCGAGGAAGCCGCCGACGCCGAGGAGCAGCCCCGCGATCACCGAGACGGCGGCGACCGCGACGTAGAAGGAGGTGCGGGGGCGCTGTTCGGGCAGAGGCTGGGTGGGCGGCGTGGGCTGCATGTCGACTCCTCCTGCGGCGCGCCGCTCCGCGGTCGTCGCCGCCCCTCCCCCGGTGCGGTGCGCTGCCCCTGCGCGGGGCACCCTCACGCTAGCGCACGCGGCCCCATCACCCGGCCCGCGACTTCCGGCCCGCCCATCCGTCCCACGCCCCTCCGGTCTGCGAGTCCCCGGCTCACGGCCGACGCGCCGGCCCCCGGGGGCCCGGCGACCGCCCGCCGACGGCGCGCTCAGGCGGTCGCGAAGTAGAGGACCTCTCCGCTGAACGTCTCGACCCCGAGCCGGAAGCTCTCCATCTCCGCCTCGGGCACCAGGAAGGCGCTGTGGAATCGGGCACTGGCCCCGTCGGCGAGCGGGGTGATGCGCTTCATCGGGTCGGGGACGAGGCCTTCGCCGACGTCCGGGAAGTAGGTGCGCGAGGACTCACCCGTCAGCCACAGCTCCTCGGCGGGCGCGAGATGCCCGGTCCCGTCGTAGCGCACCTCGTACTCGACCAGGACCAGGTGATAGCCCTCCTGGATGGCGCCCTCGCCGCTCGCGCCGGGCAGGGTCGCGTCGAGGTCGACCGCCAGCGGGGTGACGCTGAGCGTCCCGCCGGTCCAGACGCTCCAGGCGACGGTGTGCTCGCCGACGGTCGCGGGCCGGTCGTAGCCGCCGGTCCCGTCGGTGACCTCGCGCCCCTGCGCGTCCAGGACGGTGCCGGGCTCGCGCGGCTGCCCGGTCTGCGCGGGCGGGG
>NZ_KV788710.1:0-2399 GCF_001807385.1 Brachybacterium sp. HMSC06H03
CAGGTCGCGCGGGGGCCGAGGGCGCAAGGGCCGACGGCGCAGCAGCAGCGAGCGCTGGGTCCGACGGCGCAGCGGCAGAGAGCGATGCATCCGGCGGCGCGCGGGCCGAGAGCGCCGGGGCCGACGGCACACAGGCCGAGGTGACCGGCGCTGATGAGCTGCCCGGCGAGCGGCCGAAGTCCGCGTACCAGCTGCCGACCAAGCAGAACACGGTGCTGCGCAACATCGTCTGGGCGATCGTGCTGACCATGGTCGTGGTGATCGTGCTGGCGGTGGGCTTCTTCGGGGTGGGCAGCGAACTCGAGCGCGAGCCGCTGGAGAACTCGGAGGTGGACGTCGCCGCGACCGCCGAGCGCGCCCAGGACGTGGCCGACTTCCCCGTCGCCGTGCCCGCGACCGGCGAGGACTGGCAGGTGCGCTCGGCGCGCTTCACCGACGGGCAGAGCCCGCGCTGGACCGTGCAGTACACCGCGCCCGGCGGGGATCTCGTGACCCTGGCCGAGGACACCGAGGTCAGCGCGTCGCTGCTGTCGGCCGAGATGCCCGGCGCGACCGTCACCGAGCAGACGAGCCTCCGGGGCACCGAATGCCAGGTGCTCGGCGGCGGGGACGACGCGGAGCAGACCGGAATCGCCTGCCAGGGCGAGGGCTTCGGGATCCTCGTCCACGGCGCGGCCGATCAGGCCGAGCTCGAGCAGCTCATGGACGAGGCGCTCGCCGCGATCGCCTGACGGCGTCTCAACGCTCGGCGCCGTCCTCCTCGCGCCGCGCGGCCACGGCGTCCTCGAGCCGCTCGCGAGCCCCGTCCAGCCACTGCTGGCAGCGACGGGCGAGCATCTCGCCGCGCTCCCACAGCGCGATCGAGTCCTCGAGCCCGCCCTGCCCGGACTCGAGGCGGCGCACCACCTCGACGAGCTGGTCGCGGGCCGCCTCGTAGGACAGCTCGGTGATATCGGCGGGGAGGGCCCTCTCGTCCCCGGCCGGGGTGACGGGCGCGGTGCCCGGGGTGCCGAGAGCGCCTTCGTCGGCAGTCAGTTCGTTCTCCGGGGCATCGGGCGTGCTCATGCGGTCTCCTCGTCGTTCTCGGTCCGGTCCTGCTCGGGGCGGGCCCGGTCGTCGGTCGGTGCCTGCGGGGCAGGCGGGGTATAGGGGTCGGTGTCCACGTGCAGGGCGCCGAAGCGGCCGCCGGCGACCCGCACCGACAGCGCCTCGCCGACCTCGCTCTGCTCGGGGGCGCGGATGATCGTGCCGTCGGCCGTCTGCACCACGGCGTAGCCGCGCTCGAGGGTCGCCAGGGGGCTCAGGGCCCGCACCTGCCTGCCGAGGTGGGAGACCTCGTCGGCCGCCCGGTCCAGGCGCGAGCCGATCAGGGTGCGGGCCAGCGAGATGCGGGAGCGGATCTCGTCGGCGCGGCCGGCGAGGATGCTCGAGGGGTTCTCGAGCACGGGCCGCGAGCGCATGGCGTCCAGCCCCGACTGCTCCCGCTCGATGCGGGCGCGGATCGCGGCGCGCAGACGCGTGCGGCCCAGGTCCAGCTGCTCGAGCTCGGCCTGGATGTCGGGCACCACGCGCTTGGCCGCATCGGTGGGGGTGGAGGCGCGGACGTCGGCGGCGAGGTCGATCAGCGGGGTGTCCACCTCGTGTCCGATCGCGGAGACGATCGGGGTGTCGGCCCCCGCGACCAGGCGGGTGAGCTGTTCGTCGGAGAAGGGGAGCAGGTCCTCGAGGGAGCCGCCGCCGCGCGAGATGATGATGACGTCCACGTCCTCGCGCGCGTCGAGCTCCTTCAGCGCCGCGGACACCTCCCGCACCGCCTTCGTGCCCTGCACCGCGACCTCGCGGATCTCGAACTGCACCGCGGGCCAGCGCCGACGGGCGTTGACGACCACGTCGCGCTCCGCGGCGGACTCGCGCCCGCAGATCAGCCCCACCACGCGCGGCAGGAAGGGAAGCGGCTTCTTCCGCGCGGCGGCGAACAGACCCTCCGCGGCGAGCACGCGCTTGAGCTGCTCGAGCCGGGCCAGCAGCTCGCCGAGCCCGACGGGGCGGATGTCGTCGGCCTCGAGCTGGAGGCTGCCGCGCTTGGTCCAGAAGGTGGGCCTGGCGTGCACGACCACGCGCGCGCCGGGCACCGGCTCGACCGGGAGGGCGCGCAGAACGTGCTCGCGCACCGGCACCGAGAAGGACATGTCCACGTCGATGTCGCGCAGGGTCATGAAGCTCAGCCCCGCGCCCGGCCGACGGTTCAGCTGCACGATCTCGCCCTCGACCCACAGCGGGGACATGCGCGCCACGTACTCGCCGACCTTCACGGACAGCTGCCGCAGCGGCCACGGGTTCTCCGCCGTCGTCTGCGCGGCGGTCGCGGCGAGCGGCGGGCGGGCCCCGGCGGCCGGGGC
>NZ_KV788711.1:0-8316 GCF_001807385.1 Brachybacterium sp. HMSC06H03
CGGAGCCGCCGTCGCCGGAGCCGCCATCGCTGCCGGAGCCGCCGTCGGACCCCTCCCCGCCGTCGCCCGGCGCGCCGCCCTCGCAGCCCGTCGCGTCCCCGGTCAGCGTCAGCCCACGCACCTCGGAGCGGGCGATGCCGCCGTGGGGATCGGTGACGCGCACGTACCAGGAGTGGGTCCCGACGCCGAGCACCGCGGAGTCCGCCTCGACGGTCTCGTCCGAGGCGACGTCCTGGACCTGTGCGAACTCCTCGGAGGAGAGAACGTCGGCGCGGAACGCGTCGGTGGTGAGCTCCTTGTCGGCGGGCTCGATGCCGAGCTGCGCGTAGGAGACCTCGAAGTCCTGGTCCTCGGGGGTCAGGGTCGCGTCGTCGCTCGAGTACTGCTCGAGCGAGGGCGAGAAGGTGCGCACCATCATCCGCTCGCCCTCGTTGTCGAAGTGGAGCAGGCGCAGGAAGCCCTGGCCGCCCTCCGGCAGGCCCTGGTAGTCGAACAGCATCTGCGTGACCTCGCGGTCCGGCGTGCCGTCGCCGTCGTCGTCGAAGGAGTCCACGCGGGTATGGGCGTCATGGTAGTGCCCGCTCATCACCATGGACACGTTCGGGTTCGTGGCCACGACCTCGTCCTGGATCCGCTGCGGGATCGGGCCGAGACCGCCGGTGGTGAGCATGTACTCGTGGAGGTTGATGATCGCGGTGCGCTCCGGGTACTGGGCGAGCACCTCGTTCATCCAGTCGATCTCGGCATCGCCAGGGCCCCAGCCCTGGGAGACCACGATGAAGTCGACGCCGCCGGCGCTGAACAGGGTGTAGGAGCCGCGGTTGTCCTCGTAGAACCCGCCGTACCATGGATTGTCCTCATAGCGGTGCTTCCCGAAGTGCTTCGAGTACTCGCTGTAGTCGCCGTCCATGTGGCCGACGTCGTGGTTGCCGGCGAGCACGTTGTAGGGCAGGCCCGCCTCGTCGAGCTGGGCGTAGGCGGGGTTCGCGTTCGCCCACTGCTCGGGCTTGTCGGACTCGTCCACGATGTCGCCGGTGTGGAAGAGGTACTGCAAGTTCATCGGCTCGCGCTGCTCGAGCAGGAACTCGTGGATGTTCAGCTGGTGCTCGTAGAACTCCTCGTTGTAGTACTGGGTGTCGGACTCCCAGGCCAGCGTGAAGTCGTACTCCGAGCGGTCGGTCGCCTCCGGATGGTGCGGGGCGGTCGCGTCGCCGCGGGAGGAGAGGTCTCCTCCGGACCAGCCCACGGAGTGCTGGACGACGGCGCGCAGCTGACCGCCGGAGACGTGACCGGCAGCAGGGACCACTTCGTCGAAGGCGACGGAGCCGTCCTCGGCGGCGAAGGCGTGGGCGACCTCGACGAGCTCGCCGCCGGCGGTCTCCTCGACCAGCAGTCGCACCCGTGCGCCGGGATCTGCGCTCCCCTCCCAGGTCACGTGCACCTCGGCGTCCTCGCCCGCCCCCTCGGGGACGTCGACGGCGAACTCGTGGAAGGGCAGGGCGTCCTCGGAGGCGGTGGTCTGCCCGCCGATGAGCGCCGCGCCCTCGCGCTCGGAGGCGTCGGCGTCGCGCACCTCGCCGGCGGTGCCCGCAACGGTCCCGTCGGCCAGAGATGCGCTGGTACCGGCGCGGAAGGAGACGTCCATCCGGTCGCCCGACGGGTCGGTGACGCGGGCGACGAGATCGGGCGCCTCGCAGACCGGCAGGGTCAGGCCGTCCTCGGTGAGGAGGGTCGCGGTCGGGTCCTCGACGGGGGTGGTGAAGGCGAGGGTGCGCGTCGCCTCGTTGCCGAGCTCGTCGGCCGCGGTGATCTCCAGGGTGTGCTCGCCCGGATCGAGGGTGAGGGAGGAGAGCTCCTCGCCCGGCTGGACCTCCTCGCCGTCCAGCAGCACGGTGAGGGAGGCGAGGCCGCTGCCGGAGTCCTCCGCGGCCACGTCCAGGGAGAAGCTGCCCTGGTAGTCGGCGCCGTCCTCGATCCCGGTGCTGATGGTCGGGGCGGTGTTGTCGACGAGCACGGTGCGCTCGACGCGGTTCCCGTCCCCGTCGGCGCCGACCAGCACGTGCTCGCCGTCGGCCACGGCGGTGGTGTCCCAGGCGACGGCGTGCGCGGTGAAGGCGTCCTCCGGGATCTCGAAGACGGCGTCGTAGAGGTCGTGCTTGCCGGCCGAGTCGCCCATCGCGATGATCTCGGCGGGGTCGACTCCGTCGACAGGGCGGAGGGTGCGGCCGTCGGGCAGGATCAGGCGCAGGTTCCGGATCGAGAAGTCGTCGTTGTTCTCGTTCTCGTCGATGCCGGGATACGCCTTGGTGCCGGCGGCGACCGTCACCGTGAGCGGCTCGCCCCGCACCACGTGCTGCAGCGGCACCTCGGCGTCGTGGCCGACCCAGTTCGCGTAGGTGCCCTCGTCGAAGATCGAGATGATCTCGTCGCCCACCAGCACGCCGTTGCGGAAGAAGGTGTCGGTCTGGGAGACGTCCATCGCGAAGACCGGTGCGGCCTCGAGCGCGGGGACGACGTCGCTGCGCTCGGTCCCGTCGATGCTCACCGTCGCCTCGGCCGGGTACCGGTCGCCGGCCACCGACACGGAGGCGGTGCCGGAGACGTACTGCCCCTCGGCGAGGTTCATGCGCAGCGGGGCCGCGTCCACGCCGGTCAGCGCCACCCGGGTGGGCTCGGTGCGGGTCTCGTTCGTGCCGTCGGAGGCGACGACGTAGTACTCGAACCAGCGCTTGCCGGTGAGGTCCGCGGCGGGGATCGCGTGGTCGAAGCGGTCGCCCTCGGTGCGGCGCACGGTGATCGGGGTGAACTCGTCCTCGGCGCTGGAGCGGAGGTGGAGGGTGACGGTGCGGGCCTGCACGTCATCGGTGACCTCGTGGCTGATCACGGCATCGGCCGACGGGTCCAGCTCCGCAGGGCTGAGGTCGTGGACCTCGGGGGCCTGCTCGTCGGCGGGGACGTCGACGAGCTCTGCCGGCACCTGGGAGGGGTCCACCGCGCCCGGGGTGGCGGGGGCGAGCCCGGTCTTCGCCGCGCGGGAGAAGTCGGGCTGCGCGCCGTCGGCGCCGTCGCCGGTGCGGTACTGGATGCCTTGGTCGGGCTGGGTGTCGTCGGCGCCGGAGAGGTTGTAGAACGCGCGGTGGACGCTGTCGCCGGCGCGGGTGCGGATCTCGAGCCCGCGCCCGGAGCCGTTGGCCATCCCGGCGGTGGGGGTCTCGACGAGGTGCAGCGAGGCGGGGTCCACGCCGTAGTTCGCGGCGAAGTCCTCGGCGGTGGCGGCGTCGTCGGAGCCGTTGCGCACCCAGATCACGAGGGTGCCGCCGGGCTCGATCACGGCGTCCGACGGGCTGAGCGGCCAGTCCGCGGCGTTGGTGATCGACTCGCCGTCGGCGGTGTAGAGATAGCGCAGCTCGTAGTCCGCCATCGAGATCGGGGCGGAGGTGGCGTTGTACAGCTCGATGAACTCGTAGCCGTCGGCACCGTCGATGTTGGTGGAGTCGGGGACCAGCTCGGTGATCTGCAGGTGGCCGACGAGGGAGTCGGCGGGAGGTGCGGCCGGCGGGTCCACGGGCTCGGCGGGCTCCTCCGGCTGCTCGGCCTCGGCCGGCGTGAGCTGGGAGGGGTCGACGGTGCCCGGGGTGGGGGCGGCGGCGCTCGCGAACAGGGTCGCGGAGAGCGAGTCGGCCGCCGGGAGCGCGAAGTGGGCACTGCGATCCTGGCCGATGGAGCCGGCGGGGTAGAAGCTGCGGGAGACCTCGGCGCCGGCACCGTCGAGCACCCGCACGCCGCGGCCGCCGCCGTTGGCCATGCCGGGCTGGCCGGTCACGCGCACGACGGGGACGTCCTCGGCGGCGCCCCAGTGGGCACGGAACTCCTCCACGGTGCGGGCGAAGGAGTCCAGGTCCTTCGCCTCGTAGCTCAGCCACAGCACGAGCGAGTCGCCGGGCGCGATCTCGACCGTCTCCTCGAGGGCGAGCGGGACGTCGCGGGACGTGTCGGCGCTGTCGGCGTAGATGTAGCTCAGCGAGTGGCCGTCCTCGCCGCCGACGACGACCGGCTCGGTCGAGGTGTTGGTGAGCTCGAGGAACTCGAACTCGTCGGCCCCGACGGTGTCCGGTGCGATCTCGGTGACCAGCAGCGGGCCGCCGGGGACGGGAGCGGCCTGCGCGGCGGGGATCGCGCTGCCGGCGAGCGCGCCGAGCGGTCCGGTCAGCGGCAGGACGGCGGGGCCGAGGGCGAGGGCGGTGCCGGCGAGCAGGGCGATGCCGGCGCGGCACAGCGGCGGGGAGCTGGGAGTGGGCATGGTGTCCGTTCTCGTCGTGAGGAGCACTGTGTGGGAGCGCTCCCATACGTACGGGGCGAAGGCGAACGGCGCATGACGCGAGGGTGTCCCGGAACCGGCGCGACCATTGCGGACCGGTCTCGATCCGGTCACCGGTGACTCCGCGCACCCCGCCTGCCCCCGCCCTGGTCACGCCCCCCGCGTCCCGCATAGGATCGATGCGTTCCCCACCCGCTCCGGCGGGTTCCCGGGTGCATCTACCTCGGGTCCACGACGTGGATCGTCCAAGGCGGCACCAGCGTCATGGAGGTTCGATGACCACGCCGCACACCGCCCCGCAGCCCCGCGCCGACGACGCGCAGCCCGTCGACGGCCCGACTCGAGGCACCCCCGCTCCCACCACGCTGCGCCGCGAGGCGGGCACCGCCTACTTCCCCATCGCGTTCATCGCCCGCTTCCCCTTCGCGATGATGATCGTGGGCACCCTGACCCTGGTCGTCGCCGCCCGCGACTCGATCGCGCTGGGCGGGCTGAACTCGGCCGTGCTCGGCCTCGGCTCCGCGCTGGTGGGCCCGCTGCTGGGCGCCGCCGCGGACCGCTTCGGCCAGCGCCGCGTGATCCTGGTGGCCGGGATCGTGAACTCGCTGGCGCTGATGGGCCTGGCCTGGGTGGCCTTCAGCCCGCTGCCCGATGCGGCGGTGCTCGCCGTGGGCTTCGTGATCGGTGCGTCCTCCCCGCAGATCGGCCCGTTCTCGCGAACCCGCCTGGTGCACCTGATCCTCACCCGCCTGCCGGCCGCGCGCCGGGCGAAGAGCCTCAACGCCACGATGGGCTACGAGTCCGCGGCCGACGAGACCGCCTTCGTGTTCGGCCCCGTGGTGGTGGGCCTGCTGGCCACGACGATGTCCCCGGCGGCGCCGATGATCGGCGCGGCCCTGCTGACCCTCGTGTTCGTCACCGCCTTCGCGCTGCATCCCACCGCGCGCGCCTCCGTGCCCAGCAGCGAGTCGCCGACCGAGCAGGCGCCCGCCGCGGAGCTGCGCACCGTGCGGGTGCTCGTGCTGGTCGCCGGGGCGCTCGGCGTCGGCCTGTTCTTCGGCACCGTGCTGACCTCGCTGACGGCGTTCCTCGACACCCGCGGCGCCGGCGACTCCGCCGGCCTGGTCTACGGGGTGATGGGCGTCGGCTCGACGATCCTGGCGCTGTCGATCTCGCTGTTCCCGGAGACTTTCCGCCGCTCCCACCGCTGGCTGGTGTTCTCCACGCTGATGCTCGCCTCGATGGTCGCCTTCGGGCTCGCCGGCGGGCTGGGGGGCCTGGTCGGGGCGATGGCCGTGGCGGGCATCGGCATCGGGCCGACGATCGTGACGATCTACAGCCTCGCCGCGGACCGCGCCCCACAGGGCCGCTCGGCGACGCTGATGTCGATGCTCGGCTCGGCCACGATCGTCGGCCAGTCCGCGACCTCGGCGCTGACCGGCGCGGTCGCGGACGGCGTCGGGGCCGAGGCCGCGATGTGGCTGCCGACCGGAGCGGCGGCGTTCGTGGTCCTCGCCGCGCTGGTCAACGCCGCGCTCGGCGATCCCCGGGCCGCGACCCCGTCGGAGCCGACGATGGAGGAGCGGGCGAGCACCCTGGAGGAGCTCCCGGCCGAGCATCTGTGAGCGGGCGCCCGGGGCTCACCGCACCGGCAGGGCGGCCCCGGACACCGCTCCGGGCGTCGTCGCGCGGCGCCTGCCGCCGAGGTGTAGCACGGCCGCCCGAGCGGATCACGCCCGGAGGGCCGGAACGGGGAGGACCGCTTGACCAAGACAAGGGTATCCCCCGTCGGAGGCGCGGGCGCGGGGCGGCAGGGGGCGCGTTCGTCGGCCGCAGGCGCCGCGTCGATGGCCGCACCTGCGAGGCCGCCGGCCGTCGGACCTCCTGCGCCCGGGCATGAAGCGACCCCTCGCGCACCTGTCAGAGCTCACCTGCCCTTGCTGCCGTCAAGCCCTGGGGGAGTTCAGCAAGATGACACCGCACGAGGGGTCGCCCATGAGTCTACAGACGAGGCCGGTCCGCGTCATGCCGGACCGGTCGGATGTCGCCGGATTCACCGCTGCGCGCGCATTGCAGTCGGATAACGGACACCTCTTGACGTGTCTGCGGGGCTGTGACGCGCTACTGTTCCTCCACGACGATGTCGGTGACCGGGCTCACAGGCGAGCCCGATGTCCGTCCGCGACCATCCTTCCCCTCCCCATGGAGCTCCCATGTTCTTCGACACCTTGATCACCGGGGCCAACAACCTCGTGTGGTCGCTCCCCCTCGTGGGTCTGCTGCTGCTGACAGGCCTCTACTTCTCCCTGCGCACGCTGTTCCTGCAGGTCCGCTGCCTCCCCGACATGCTGGCCCAGCTGAAGAAGGGCGAGGCCTCCCCAGACGGCACCTCGTCCTTCCAGTCGCTGATGATGTCCCTCGCGGGACGCGTCGGCATGGGCAACATCGGCGGTGTGGCCACCGCGATCGCGATCGGCGGCCCGGGCGCCGTGTTCTGGATGTGGCTGATCGCCTTCCTCGGCGCCGCGACCTCCTTCGTCGAGTGCACCCTCGGCCAGATCTACAAGGAGAAGGACAAGGACACCGGCGAGTACCGCGGCGGCCCCGCGTACTACATCGAGAAGGCGTTCAAGCACACCGCGGCCGCCCCGGCATTCCTCGTCTACGCGATCGTGTTCTCGATCGTCACCGTCGTGGCGATGTGCTTCTTCCTGCCGGGCGTGCAGGGCAACGGCATGGCCTCCGCGGCCTACGAGGCCTGGGGCCTGCCCCACTGGGTCACCGCCGTCGGCGTGGTCATCCTGCTGGCCTTCATCATCATCGGCGGCGTGAAGCGCATCGCGCACTTCGCCGTGCTGGTCGTGCCGCTCATGGCGATCCTCTACATCGTCGCCGCCCTGATCGTGTTCTTCGTGAACTTCGATCAGATCCCCCACGTCTTCGGACTGATCTTCTCGAGCGCCTTCGGCGCCCACGCCGTCTTCGGCGCGATCGTCGGCAAGGCCGTCGAGATGGGCGTCAAGCGCGGCCTCTACTCCAACGAGGCCGGCCAGGGCACCGGCCCCCACGCCGCCGCTGCCGCCGAGGTCTCGCACCCTGCCAAGCAGGGCTTCGCCCAGTCCTTCGCGGTCTACATCGACACCCTCTTCGTGTGCACCGCGACCGCGTTCCTGATCATCTCCACCGACATGTACCAGGTGTTCCAGGGTCCCGAGGAGGAACTCATCTACGCCGGTTCGGTCCCCGAGGGCACCGACTACGGTCCCGAGTTCGCGCAGAACGGCTTCGAGTCCGTGTTCCACGGCCTCGGTCCGACCTTCGTGGCGATCGCGCTGTTCTTCTTCGCCTTCACCACGATCGTGGCCTACTACTACATGGCCGAGGTCAACCTCACCTACCTCAACCGCTGGATCCCCCACCGCACCGCGCGACGCGTCCTGGTGCGCTTCCTGCAGGCGCTGATCCTCGTGGCCGTCGTGTACGGCTCGGTGACCACCACGGGCAACGCCTGGGCGCTCGGCGACATCGGCGTCGGCGCGATGGCGTGGCTGAACGTGGTCGCGATCCTCATCCTCCAGGGCCCTGCGCTCAAGGCGCTGAAGGACTACCAGCAGCAGAAGAAGGCCGGCAAGGACCCGCAGTTCGACCCGCGCCTGCTCGGCATCAAGAACGCCGAGTTCTGGGAGCTGCGGGCCGACGGCCTGGTCCGGCACGGCGAGACCGGGGAGGACCTCGAGAAGAAGGTCGCCGGCCGCTGACGCGGACCACCACCCGCTGTCGTTCGGACGAGCGGCCGGTCCTCGGGGCCGGCCGCTCCTCCGTCCACGCGGGGACTTCCAGGAGTGCGGGGCGCGGCTCCCCCGAGCCGATCTTCGCCCGATCCACGGAGCGGCGCCGCGCCTCGCCGCCCTCCCGGACGTCCGCGCCGCACACAGATGCGCTCCCTGCGTGACCTCGGGGCCGTATACGGCGTGAGGTCACGCAGGGAGCGCAGAGTT
>NZ_KV788712.1:0-22710 GCF_001807385.1 Brachybacterium sp. HMSC06H03
GCCCCGCTCCCGCGCGAGGCCGGCGGCTTCGCGGCGCAGCTGATGGGCGCCGCACCCGCCGCACCCCGGGCGAGCGGCGGTCCCGATATCGGCGGGCGGCGCAACCTCATGGGCGGCGACACCGGGGACGGCCTGCCGCAGCGCTGACCGGCCTGCGTCTCAGAGCGAGCAGGCGACCCCGTTGAACCCGTGGTTGCAGTAGCCGGTGGGGTTCTTCTCGAGGTACTGCTGGTGCTCGGGTTCCGCGGTGTAGTAGACGCCGTTCCCGGACTCGGCCAGCGGCGCGAGCTCGGTGGTGATCGTGCCGCGACCGGCGGAGTCCAGCGCCTCCTGGTAGCGGGTGGCGGAGTCGCGCACGATCTCGCCCTGCGTGTCCGTGGTCCAGTACACGGCGCTGCGGTACTCGGTGCCCACGTCGTTGCCCTGGCGGTTCGCGGTGGTCGGGTCGTGCTGCTGCCAGAACTCGGTCAGGAGCGCTCGCAGGGTGTCCTCGCCGCCGGTGTAGATCACGCGCACGGCCTCGGCGTGGCCGGTCCGGGCGGAGAACACCTCGTCATAGGTGGGGTGCGGCGTGTAGCCGCCCGCGTAGCCGGCCGAGGTGGTGTGCACGCCCGGGATCTGCCAGGCGATCCGCTCGATGCCCCAGAAGCAGCCGCCGGCGAGGATCAGCTCCTCGGCGTCCTCGGGCCAGGGGTGCCGGTCACGGGGAGCGTCGGGCCCGAGCATGTCGGTGCCGAGCACGAGGTGCTCGCGCGCGAGCGGGTAGGGGTAGGCGTCGCGGCCGGGCAGGGCGTCCTCCGGCGCGACCATGTCCTTCTTGTGCGCGTACAGGAGATCCATCATCTGCCACATGCTCAGCACGGTAGCCCCGGTCGGCGGCGGGCGGGAAGGGCGAGCGACGCCGGTCACGCCGGTTCCGCCGAGGGCGTGACAGCGAGAAGTGGAGACCCCGGCACCACGCATCGGGAGAGACGGCGAGGGCCCGGCACCACGCATCGGGAGGAGGGCGAGACTTCGGCGCCACGCATCGAGAGCCCCGCGCAAGTCCGCTGCTGTCCGTTGTCGGACGTCTCCTCCACACGCCGTGTAGATCCACATCCCGGCGCTGACGCTGGCACCTCGTCGACGAGGCGACCAGGCTGGGCTCGTCAGGTCGCGCCGCTCTCGGAGCCGTCGGGACCACCGCAGAGCGAGGGGAGGGGAGCCATGCCGGAGTCCGCACTGGACTGGGCCGATCAGCTGTCGTATCTCCTCGACACTGCCCCGTCGGCTGAGGCGCTCGCCGCAGAGGAGGACGCCGCACTGATCGATCTGATCGCCGCGACGGAGCGTGCCAAAGGACGGCTCGCCGCCGCACAGGCCCGGGCCGAGGCCGCCTTCTGGGACTCGCAGATCCGCGAGCAGCAGCGACAGGGAGTGCCCCTCGGACAGCGGGGCCGCGGAATCGCCGACCAGGTCGCCCTCGCCCGTCGCATCACCCCGAAGCAGGCGTCCGACGAGGTCGCTCTGCACCGGGTGCTGCTCGGATCCCTGCCGCGCACCAGCGAGCTGCTCGAGGCGGGGGAGATCAGCGAGTACGCCGCCCGCAGGGTCGCCGAGAACGTGCTGGTGCTCGAGGAGGAGGACCGGACGCGCGTCGATGTCGACCTCGCCGACCAGCTGCCGTCGGTCACCGCGCGCCGGGCCGGGGACCTCGCCCGTGCCCGGGCGCAGGAGCTCGACGCAGGTGCGGCGGTGCGGCGGCACCAGCGCGCGGTCGCCGATCGACGGGTCTCGCTCCAGCCGGCCGTCGACGGCATGTCGATCCTCCGTGCCACGCTCCCCGTGAAGGACGGCGTCGCGGTGCTGAAAGTGCTGACCGAGGCGGCGCGATCGGCGAAGGCTGCCGGGGACCCGCGCACCAAGGGCCAGATCATGGCCGACACCCTCACAGCCCGCGCCTGCGGGCTCGAGAGCCCCGACGACATCCCCATCGAGATCCAGCTGCTCATGACCGACATGACCCTCCTCGCCGACGCGGAGGCGACGGCATGGATCGAGGGGCATCCACTTCCCGGACGAGTCGCCCGCGACCTCGCGCTCGGTGTGCCGACGCTCCCGTCCCCAGCACACGTGGCCGCAGATGCTCCCGCACCCCCGCCGGAGATCAGCAGCGCGGCGCGATGGATCCGTCGCCTCTACGCCGACGTCAGGGTCGGAGACCTGACCGAGGTCGACGCCAGGCGACGACTCTTCCGTGGGCAGGTCCGACGATTCATCCTGCTGCGCGATCAGCGCTGCCGCACGCCGTGGTGCGATGCGCCGATCCACGACATCGACCACGCGCATCGCTTCGCCGACGGCGGCAGCACTGACGCGGACAACGGCATCGGCCACTGCCAGCGCTTCAACCTCGTCAAGGAGATGCCGGGATGGGAGTCGACGGTCGACCCGGCGAGCGACGACCGACCGCACCGCCTCACGATCAGGACCCCACGGGGCACATCTATCAGTCGACCTCCCCGCGGCTGAGGCGTCTCCTGGACGGGGACGGCGGGGCCCGCGCTGAGATCCTCCCGGACGAGCCCGTCGACGACGGCGACGCCCCGGCCCCCGCTCATCGGCAGAGCACGACAGTCGCGGACGACGACGACCGGCCGTCGGATCCCGAGGACCTGCCGGAAGCGCGCACCGGCTGACGAACATCGTCCGGCAGGCCTCGTTCCGCCCCGCCCTGACCTCAGCGCCCTCGCGGCATCACGACGATCCACAGCGCGACGACGGCGGCCGCGGCGACCACCAGGGCCCACGGCCCGAGCTGCACCTGGGCGAGCAGCACGACGAGCACCCCGCCCACCAGCGTCAGCACGAGCACCCCGATGAGCGCGCGCAGAGCGAGACGCAGGGCCTCGCGGTCGAGGGCCCCGTGCGCGGGCATGACGGCCGCGAGCGCGAAGGCGGCATGGCTCGCGAGCAGCAGCAGACCCGTCGACCCGGCGAGCACCACGTCCAGATCGGCCCGCACCGCCAGCGCGATCACCACCGCCGTCGGCGCCAGCATCCCGAGGTCCGTGTCGGGATCGAGCCACTGCGCGGCGAGGGCCGTGAGACAGACGATCCCCACCAGCACGACCCCCAGGTGCATCGCCGCGAGTCCCGGGCCGGACAGCGCGAGCGCCGCCGCGGCGAGCGCCGCCGCGGTGCCGGTGCCGCGCAGTGCCCACTGCACGGGACTGATCCCGCGCAGCGCGAGCAGGGCGTCGGCGAGCGGGTCGAGCAGGGACGACAGACGCATCAGGACCTCCTCCGCCGCGGTGCACCGCGCGCGGCGGACAGGGACAGGAGCACCGGGGCCAGCGAGGCGGGTCCCTCCCACGCGGTGACCGGGACGCCCGCCTCCCGCAGTTCGCGCACCGTCCGCTCCCGCTCGAGCCTCCGCAGCGCCCACGCCTCGGGCCAGAAGCGCTCGGAGACCCGGCCCTCGAGCCGCAGCGGCCGCCCGCGCAGCACGGAGGTGTCCCCGACGCTCGGCGGGAGCGTGTCCACGACGATCACGTCCGCGCCCTGGGCGAGGAGCTCCCCGATCCTGGTGATCACCTCGGGGCGGAGCAGGGGCGAGCACACCACCGTCAGCGTGCCGGTCCGCACCGCGGGCAGGCGGGGGAGGGGACGGAGCGCGCCCGGGTCTCGGGCGGCGCGGGACAGCGCATCGGTGAGCACCCGCAGCTGACGGGGGCCGGAGCCGGGCGGCACCGCGCCGATCAGCCGTCCGATGTCGAGCAGTGCGACTCGGTCGCCGACGCCGAGATAGTGGCGTGCCACGGCGGTCGTGGCGCGGATCGTCATGTCGAGGCTGGTGGGCGCGTCCTCGCCGGCCCAGGGGGCGGGGGAGACGTCCGCGGTGGTGTCGGTGACGACGAGGACCTCGGTGTCCTGCTCGGTGAAGGTCGCATTGGTGTGCAGCTGCCCGGTGCGACTCGTGACCCGCCAGTTGATCCGGTGCAGGCGGTCCCCGGGCCGGAAGGCGCGCACCTCCGACAGCGCGGTGCCGTCGCCGCGGCTCCGGGAGAGGTGCGCACCGCTCACCCCGATCGGGGTGGGAACGTCCACGGGGGCATCGAGCACCACGGAGGAGGGGACCACCTGGAGCGAGACCGGGGGCAGGTCGACCTGCGCCCGGAAGGCGCCCAGCGGGTCCGCGACCAGCACGTGCACCGGCCCCACCTCGATGCTGCCCCAGCGCCGGGCCCCGAGGCGCAGCGCCGCCCCGCCGTCGCCGGTGAGGGAGCCGTGGCGCGGGGCCAGATCCGCATGCGGCGGCCTCGGGACGCTCGCCGTGGTCAGCAGGCCCGGACCTGCGGTCACCGTGGCGCGCGCCGCGCCGTCCTCGTCGAGCCGCCGACGGCTCAGGTGCAGGGACGGGGCGGGGTAGGAGCGCTCCTCGCCGCGGGCCGTGCGGCGGGCGACGGCCAGCAGAGACCAGGCCAGCAGGGGCAGCCCGGCGAGGACCAGCGCAGGCTCATCGCGCAGCAGTGCGAGGGCCAGAGCGAGTACGCCCACCGCGGAGGCGCGGACGAGCGCAGCGGTGGGACGGGGGCGGAGCGAGGGTACGGGCGGCTGCGTGCGACCCGGCGTCCCCGTGGTCCCTGCTGTTCTCTGAGCATCCGCCGTACCGGAGGTCGTCCTCGCCGTCCCGGTCCCCGGCGCTCCCGAGTCTCCTGTCGCCCATTCGGTCCCCGGTGCCCCCGAGGTCCTCTCCGCTCCGCCGTTCCTCGCGGCCGGGCTCATGACGGGGACCGGGCCGGCTGCGGGGAGGCGAGCCACACCGCGAGGACCGCGAGGGCCAGGCCGAGGAGGGAGAGCAGGACGAGCAGCGGGGCGGCGCCGAGCTCGGTCCGGGGCGGCCGGTCCGGGGCTTCCGGGGTGCTCCAGCCGGGGTCCGACGGGACCTCGGCGGTCGGCGCAGGGGACGGCTCCTCCCGCTCCCTCGATCCGCCCGAGCTCGTGATCGGAGCACGCTCGGCGGCGGCGCCGAGGGCGACCGCGCCGAGTCCTCCCAGCGCGGCGAGGAGCAGCAGCAGGGCGATGACGCGACGCTGCGTCCCCCGGGAGGTGCTCACGGCCGATCGGGCTCCTCGCCGGGCGGTGCGGCGTGCGGGGAGGCGACCACGACGGACTGCTCCCCGTCGATGCGGGTGAGGATCAGCGTGGCGCGCTCCTCGCCGAAGCGGCGGGGCCGCAGCTTGCGACGCAGCTCGTCGGGCTCGACCGCGGTGCCGCGCTTCTTGATCTCGAGCACCCCGAGCCGGTGCTCGCGCAGGTAGGAGGTGAGGCGCTTGAGGCCGAAGGGCATCACGTCCCGCACCGCGTAGCCCTTCGCGAAGGGGGTGGTGACGCGGCGCTCGGAGGTCAGGTACGCGATCGTGGGGTCCAGGGTGCGGCCGCCGATCCGGGCGGCGAGCTCCCCGATCAGCCCGGCGCGGATCACGGCGCCGTCGGGCTCGTAGAGATGGTCGGCGAGCGGGCCGACGGCGGGGTCGCCGACGGAGTCCGCGCCGCGGTCCAGGCGGTGCGCGCCGTCGCGGCCGACCAGCACGGCGGAGGAGGCGATGCCCTCCCGGGCGAGCGGCCCGCACCAGGCGGTCGCCTCGAGCACCTGCCCGTGGAAGGACAGCCATTGCACCTCGACGTCGTCCGGCAGGGCGTCGCGGTCGATGCCGGGGCCGAGCTTCGCGCCGAGCGGACCGGCGGCACCGTCGCGGCCGAGGCGCCGGGCGAGGTCGAGCACGGCCGAGAGCGGCGGCTCGTACTCCTCGGGGTCGTGGAGGCGGCGGGGGCCGCCGCGGGCGGGGGCGCGCCGGGCGGGGTCCAGCCAGATCCCCTCGGTGTCGCGGGGGTCGTGGCCCTCCGCCCGGCCCAGGCGCGCGCTCGCGTTCGGGAAGGGGCGCAGGTTCACGGTGGCGACGGCGACGGTGACCGGATCGCGGTCCACCGCCTGGACCTCCAGGCCCAGCGCGGCCATCGCCATCGAGTCCCCGCCGATGCCGCAGCCGAGATCGGCGACGGAGGCGACTCCGGCGCGCTGGAAGCGCTCGGCGTGCATCGCGGCGACGGGCAGGCGCGTGGCCTGCTCGAGGCCGTGCGGGGTGAACAGCATGGTGCTCGCGAACCCCCCGAACTTCTCCGCGGCGCGGGCGCGCAGACGGGACTGGGTAAGCACCGCGGAGACGAGCTCGGGGGAGTGGCCTGCCTCGCGCAGGCGGGTCGAGACCCGCAGCGCCTCCTTCTCCTCGTAGGGAGGTAGGGCGTTCAGCAGCGCCCACCCGGAGGGCTGCAGCACGGGCTCGATCCCGCGCATCGCGGCAGCGGGGTCATCGGAGGTGGTGGCGACCATCGTGCCAGCGTACCGCCCATGCCGCGGCGCCGACCGTCGCGGCACGGGTCGTCGCTCAGGCGCGCACGTCCAGGACCAGCTTGCCGCGGGTGTGGCCCTCCTCGAGCCGGCGGTGCGCCTCGGCGATCTGCGCCAGTGGCAGCACCTCGGAGACCTCCAGCGGATAGCGGCCCGAGCGGATGCCCTGCGCGAGGCGATCCAGCCGGTCCCGTCCCGGCACGATCGACGGCACCCGCGCCTCGATACCGCGCTCGAGGGCAGGGGAGAGGTCGGCGAGGCTGGGCAGGGCGACGATGCGGCCGCCGTCGGCGAGCTGGTCCAGGCTCGGCAGGAAGGTCGAGTGGTAGTGGGTGTCCAGCACGACGTCGACGCCGCGCCCGTCCGTGAGGCGCTGGACCTCCTCGCCCCAGTCGCTCGTGTCGTAGGGGATCGGGGTCGCGCCCAGCTCCCGGATCCGCTCGGCGTTCGCGGCGCGGCCGGTGGCGAGCACCTGGGAGGCCCCGGCCTCGAGCGCCATCGGGATCAGCAGCTGGCCCACGCCGCCGGTGCCGCCGTGGATCAGCACCGTCTCGTGCTCGGCGATCCGGGCGGTGTCCTGCACGACGGCGATCGCGGTGAGGCCGACGAGCGCCAGCCCGGCCCAGCGGGGCAGGTCCTCCTCGGCGGTCTCGCCGGGGATCGGGGCGAGGTCATCGGCCGAGATCGCGATGACCTCGGCGGCGACGCCGCGGGAGTCGCTCGGGCCGCGCATGCCGAACACGCGCGTGCCGACGGTGAGGCCGCGCGAGCCGAGCTCCGCCTCGTCCAGGCCGGAGCCCGCGCCGATCACGGTGCCGGCCATCTCACGGCCGGTCCCCGCGGGCAGCGTGAGGTCCTTCGCCCGTCCCGAGGAGCCGTCGCGGATCTTGTAGTCCAGCGGGTTCAGCCCCACGAAGCCGACCTGGACGAGGACCTCCTCGGGGCCCGGCTCGGGCACCGGGGCGTCGTGGTGGAGGGTCAGGACCTCGGGGCCCCCGAAGCTGTCGTATCGGATCTCGCGCATGCCCACCATGATGCACCTGCCGCGCCGCTCGTGGCCATGGCTGTGGACGGGGCCGCGACGAAGCGGGCCGGCAGCCGCGATCAGCCCGCCGGGAGCCAGCGACGGTCCCGTCCGCCGCGGCCGGGCATGGGGGATCATGGAGCCTCGCCCGCGGCGACATCGGCCTGCCGCGACCTGCGCCTCGACCCGCCGCTGAAGGAGGACCATGAGCGTCGAGAGACTCTCGCCCTGGCAGTGGCGCGAGGAGATCCTCACCGCGGTCACGCCGCCGCGCTCCGTCGACACCGTCCCGCTCGAGCAGGCCCGCGGCCGGGTGCTCGCCGCCGCGGTGCGCAGCCCGGAACAGGTCCCGGCGCTGCCGATCGCGGCGATGGACGGCTTCGCCGTACGGAGGGCGGATCTCACCGCGCCCGGCACCACCGTGCTCCCGGTCGCGGCCGAGCTTCCGGCTCGCCCCGGCGAGATCCCCGACCTGCCCTCGGGCAGCGCCGCCCGGATCATGACCGGCGCCCCCGTGCCCCGCGGCGCCGACGCCGTCGTCGAGGTGGAGGCGACCGACTCCGACCCCTTCGGTCCGGCCCCCGCCGTCGTCGCCCTCGCCCTCGAGAGCCTTCCCGTCCCGGGCCGTCACGTGCGCGGGGCGGGGGAGGAGATCCCGCTGGACGCGCCTCTGGCCCTGGCCGGGGACCGCGTCGGCGCGGGGCTCGTCGGCCTCGCCCGGACGCTCGGGATCGACGCCCTCGAGGTGCTCCGCCCGCTGCGCGTCGCCGTGGTGGTCACGGGCGACGAGCTCGCCGCGGACAGCTCCTCCGACCGACTCGGCGCGGACCCCCTGCCGGGAGCGGTGCGTGAGTCCAACGGGGCGATGCTCGCCGCCGCCCTCGCCGCCGACGGCGCGCATGCGCTCCCGCCCCGGCACTGCGGCGACGACCCTGCTGACCTGCGGGAGATGCTCGACATCGCGGCCGGTGAGGCCGACCTCGTGCTCACCACTGGCGGAATCGGCCACGGCGCGTACGACGTCGTGAAGCTGCTGCTCGGCGAGCGAGGAGCGGGGACCTCCCGCTTCGAGCACCTCGCCCTGCGCCCCGGCGGCCCCCAGGGCCACGGCACGCTGCCCGGCGGCGTCCCCGTCGTGCACCTGCCGGGCACGCCCGTCGGCGCGCTGGTGGGCTACCACCTGTTCGTGCGCCCGCTGCTGGATCGCGACGGCGTCGCGCCCCGACGGATGCTCCTGTGCGGGGAGGGGGGCGGGCCCCGGCGCGGTCCCGCCGGCACCGTGCACGCCCTGCCCGGACGGCGGGAGGTCGCGGCCGACGGCCGTGAGGTCGTGCGCCTCGTGCCGGGTCGGCGGCTCGCCCCCTACGGACGAGCGGACGCGATGGTGCTCCTGGAGTCGGAGGGGCCCGTCGGGGGCGCGGAGCCGAGGAGCGGCGAGCTCGCCGGTGCGCCGGAGCGGAGCGTGCTCGTCCTGGTGCTGTGACGCTCCTGCGTCCCTCAGCGACGCGAGCCGGACTCCTCCAGCTGGCTCCGTCGAGCGTCCTGGGACCGCCGCGCCTGCTCGCGTCGGGCGTGGCGGCGTCGGACGATGTCGCGAGTCCAGGAGGCCATCATCGAGATCGCCGCCCCGAGAGCGAGACCGAGGGACAGGGCGGCGAGCCAGGGGCTGTAGAGGAGCCCGGCGCCGAGGGCCAGGGCGAGGGCGCCGAGCCCGGTGGGCCACGCGCCGACTCCCCGATGTCCGAGCAGATCGCTCAGCGCGATCGCGGCGACGATGCCGAGCGCGAGCACGAGCAGGTGCAGGAAGGTCACGATTCGAGCATAGCTTCGCCGCACCCCCGTACCCGTGGGTCAGTTTCGTCAAGCCGCGTCCATCGCAGGCGTTATGGTGTGCCGTGCCTGCCGAGAGACCTGGGCCACAACCGGGTTCCGGTTGTGCACGGCCGCCGGGTCGCCTCGACGTGACCGAGCGTGGTGCCGCCTCAGTGGCACGGGGCCCGCCCATGGCGAGCCCGCGACGACGAGACGGATGACGCAGGGAAGGGACCCGACGGATGAGCAACAGCGTGTCGAGGGGGAAGCGTGATTAGGTTCGTCTCCCTCAGAGTGCTGACCTACGTGATCCTGGCGTTCGTCGCCACGAGCTTCGCGTATCTCCTGTCCGCATCGCTCATGCATCCCGAAGAGGTGCTGTACCCGCCGATCGCGACGGAGCCGGTCCCGGCGGCGACCGCCCAGTACTACCTCGACGTCCGCAACGTCAACCCCGACACCCCGCTGTTCGAGCGGTACGCCAACTGGCTCGGCGGCCTGGTGCGCGGCGACCTCGGCGTGACCACCGGCACGAACAAGTCGATGGTTCCGGTGATGGACGAGCTGGCCACGCGGATCCCGATCAGCCTGCGCCTGGTCGTCCTCGGCACCGCGATCGGCACCGTGCTCGGCATCGTGCTGGGCATGCTCGCCGCGGTGCGCCGCGACTCGATCGGCGACCGCCTCTCGACGCTGCTCGCCTTCTTCATCCTCTCCCTGCCCACGCCGGTGATCATCCTGATCGTCCAGCAGGCCAACCAGGGGATCATGGACCTCTCCGGCTGGGGGCTCCCGGCCATCAACCCGATCAACCCGCTGCTCGAACCGGGCTCCTGGGAGTCCCTCAAGTACCAGGCCAAGGCGCTGGTCATGCCCACGATCGTGCTGGCCGTCACCGCCGCCGCCTCCTACTCGCGGTACATGAAGGTGACGACGCTGGACGTGCTGGGCAGCGACTACCTCCGCACCGCTCGGGCCAAGGGCCTCACCCGGGGACGTGCGATGAACCGCCACGGCCTGCGCATGGCGCTGATCCCCATGGGCCAGTACTTCGCCTTCGCCGTCGGCGGCGCGTTCTCCGGCTCGCTGTTCGTCGAGCTGATGTTCAACTGGCAGGGCATCGGGCGCTTCGCGATCTCCGCGATCCAGATGGCCGACGTCAACGGCACTGCAGGCGTCGTCCTCTACACGGCGATCCTGACCCTGCTCTCCGCCACCTTCGCAGACATCCTGCAGGGTGCGCTCGACCCGAGGATCCGGTGACACGATGACGAACCCCAACGACATCCGCGGCGCCGATGATGCCTCCGCGCTGCGCCGGGCCACCGACCCCGAGGCGAACCCCGTCATCGGCTCGGCCGTCGACGACCCCGATCTGCGCGACACCGAGGTCGACGAGAGCGGACCGGCGATCGAGTCGCTCAGCCGCGGCGAGCTGCTGCGTCGCCGGTTCCTGCGCAACCCGAGCGCGTGGATCGGCATGGTCGTCTTCGCCGTGCTCGTGCTGATGGCGGTCATCGGCCCGATGGTCTACCAGTACGGGCCCTTCGAGCGGGACCTGCGCAACGCCCTGACCGGCCCGAGCCCCTACCACTGGTTCGGCGTGAACGAGAACGGGCTGGACATCTTCGCCCGGACCATGCAGGGCCTGCGCATCTCCCTCGTGATCGGCATCGGCACCGCGGTCCTGACGACCTTCCTCGCCCTCCTCGTCGGCATCGTCGCCGGGTACGTGAGCCACAAGGGGAAGTGGGGCGCGTTCGTCGACGGCGCCCTGGTGAACCTCATCAACCTGTTCCTGGTGATCCCCTCGATCCTGCTGCTGATGCTGTTCAGCCCCGCGCTGCAGCAGGCGAGCTGGCTGTGGATGATCCCGCTGCTGGCGGGCTTCGCCTGGATGCTCACCTCCCGTGTGCTGCGCGCGATGACCCAGCAGCTGGTGCGCACCGAGTACGTCGAGGCGGCCCGCTTCATGGGCGTGAACCCGATCGTCACCATGACGCGGCACATCATCCCGAACATCGCCAGCTGGATCATCATCGACACCACGCTCGGCGTGAGCGCCGCGATCCTCGGCGAGACGGGTCTGTCGTTCATCGGATTCGGCATCCAGTACCCGCAGGTGTCCCTCGGCACCGTCCTGCAGGACTACAACATCTCCGCGCCCTACACCTGGATCCCGCCCGCGGTGGTGCTGGCCGCCCTGGTCATCTCCATCAACCTGATGGGCGAAGCGCTGCGCGACGCCCTCGACCCGACCAGCGGCTCCAGCCGGATCTGAGGAAGAAAGAATGTCCGACCCGATCCTTTCCGTGCGGGACCTGAGCGTCTCCTTCCCCTCCGAGTACGGGACCGTCCACGCCGTCCAGGACCTCAGCTACGAGGTGCACAAGGGCGAGGCCCTCGCCATCGTCGGCGAGTCCGGCTCCGGCAAGTCGGTCAGCTCCCTGGCCGTGATGGGTCTGCTCCCGCGCACGGCCGCCATCAGCGGCGAGATCGAGATGCTCGGCCACAGGATGTTCGAGCTCGACGACAAGCAGCTCTCGCGCCTGCGCGGCAACACGATCTCCATGGTCTTCCAGGACCCGCTCTCCGCGCTCACCCCGGTGTACCGGGTGGGGGACCAGATCGCCGAGGTCGTGCGGATCCACCATCCCGAGGTCTCCAAGGTCCGCGCCCGCCAGAGGGCCGAGGAGCTGCTGGACGCGGTGGGCATCCCCGAGCCCGGTCGTCGTGCGAGCCAGTACCCCCACGAGTTCTCCGGCGGCATGCGCCAGCGCGCGATGATCGCGATGGCGATCGCGAACGAGCCGGAGCTGATCATCGCCGACGAGCCCACCACCGCGCTGGACGTGACGATCCAGGCGCAGGTGATGGACCTGCTGAAGTCCGCGCAGGAGCTCATCGGTGCCGCGACGGTGCTGATCACCCATGACATGGGCGTGGTCGCGGGCTTCGCCGACCGGGTCCTGGTCATGAAGGAGTCGCGGATGGTCGAGCTCGGCACCGTCGACGAGATCTTCTTCAGCCCCCGCGAGAAGTACACGCAGGACCTGCTGGCCGCCGTCCCGAGGGTCGACGCCGGCGAGGCGGGCGCCTCCCGCAGCGTCGCCGGTTCCGCGATGCAGAAGATCGCCGACCTCGGCGAGGAGCGCCCGCCGCGCGAGGAGCTTCCGACGGTGCTCGAGGTCGAGGACCTGGCGAAGGTCTTCCCGATCACCAAGGGCGCGATCGTGCGGCGGAAGATCGGCGAGCAGCGCGCCGTGGACGGCATCTCCTTCGACATCCGCCAGGGGGAGTGCCTGGCGCTGGTCGGCGAGTCCGGCAGCGGGAAGACCACCACGCTGATGGAGATCATGCAGCTGCGCACCCCGCAGGAGGGGACCATCCGCATCGGCGGGAAGGAGACCGGGGCGCTGACCCGCAAGGAGCGGTCGACGCTGCGCTCCGACATCACGGTGGTCTTCCAGGACCCGATGGCCTCCCTCGACCCCAGGATGCCGATCGCGGACATCATCAAGGAGCCGATGCGCGTCCAGGGGTACAGCAAGCAGCGCATGGACGAGCGGGTGGACTGGCTGCTGAAGATGGTGGGTCTGCTGCCCGAGCACGCCGCGCGCTTCCCCACCGAGTTCTCCGGCGGCCAGCGCCAGCGCGTCGGCGTGGCCCGCGCGCTCGCCTGCGACCCGAAGCTGATCATCCTCGACGAGCCCACCTCGGCACTGGACGTCACCGTCCAGGCCGGCGTGCTCGCGATGCTCGCCGACCTCCGGGCGCGCCTCGGGGTGAGCTTCCTGTTCGTCTCGCACGACCTCTCCGTGGTCCGCCACATCTCCGACCGCATCGCCGTGATGCAGAAGGGGAGGATCGTCGAGCTGGGCGACACCGAGGAGGTCTTCACGAACCCCCAGCACCCCTACAGCCGGGAGCTGCTCTCCGCGGTGCCGATCCCGGACCCCGAGGTGGCGCGCTCGCGGCGGCGCGAGGCCATCGAACGCAAGGCTTTCGAAGGAACCTTCGGCGGTTTCCTCCCGGACCGGGAGGACTCCCAGTGACCCTTCCCTGACCAGGGAGGGAGCTCGCGACGACGGGAGGCGCGCACGGAGCGCCGCCCGTCGTCGCCGTGCCCGGAGAGGGGCCGTGCCGGGGCGGTCGCGGACGGATGCCCTGCATGTTGCGAACGGGTAACAAGGGTGATCCTGGTCCGCGTCGGCAACTCGCCGGTGAAAGACTGCTCACACCGGCGAGAACGGCGCGACCACGGTGGTCAACGCCGACCACATCTGCCGGGACAGTGCAGCCAGCGGGCTCGACGATCTCGAGGACCGCGAGTGAAGGAGATTCATATGCGTGTGACGCGGCGTTCCATCCTGGGGGCGACGGCTCTGACCGTCTCGATGACCGCGCTGGCGGCGTGCAGCCAGGACCCGGGGACCGGCGGCAGTGGCGGTGCCTCCGACGGCGGCGGCGAGGGCGAGCAGATCGCCTCCGACCAGAACGACATCAACCCCAAGGAGCGCGAGGAGATCGGCGAGGGCGGCGTGCTCCGCCTGGCCAACAACGCGTTCCCCGCGAACTGGAACACGTTCCACTCCGATGGCAACGAGCGCAACACCACCGACATGATGGACACGATGTACCCGGTCCTGTACCAGTACAGCGCCGCGGGCGAGGTGACGCCCAATCCGCACTACGCCAAGCGCATCGAGCTCACCTCCGAGGATCCTCAGGTCATGGAGATCGAGCTCAACGAGGGCATGACCTGGTCCGACGGCACTCCGATCGACTACAAGTCGATCGAGAACGTCTTCAAGGTCATGGACGGCTCCCAGGAGGAGTACGCGATCGCCTCCTCGGTTGGTTACGACCAGGTCGAGAAGGTCGAGCAGGGTGACAGCGATCTGATCGCGGTCGTCACCTTCAAGGAGAAGTACGCGGACTGGATCGGACTCGCCGCCGTCATGCCGGACTCGCTCGCCGAGTCCGCCGAGGCGTTCAACGCCGGCTGGCAGGCCGAGCCCCTCGTCACCGCCGGGCCGTTCAAGGTCGGCAAGATCGACGCGGCCAACAAGACCGTCCTCGTCGAGCCCGACGAGAACTGGTGGGGCGACAAGCCGCTCCTCGAGCAGGTCCTCTTCACCACCATCGAGGACCCGGCCGCGACCGCGACCAGCTTCCAGAACGGGCAGCTGGACGTCATCGAGACCCCCGTCCCGGCGACGTACTCGGTGGTCGAGCCGCTGATCGGCAACGGTGCGGTGCTGCGCCAGGCCGCGGGCCCGAACTGGACCCACATCACCCTCAACGGCGCCGAGGGTCGGCCGCTGGCCGACCAGGCCGTGCGCCAGGCGATGTTCCGTGCGATCAACCGCGAGGACGTCTTCCTCTCGGTCAATTCGACCATGCCCTACCCGGAGAACACCGAGCCGCTGAACAACCACCTCCTGATGACCAACCAGGAGGGTTACCAGGACAACGCCGGCGACCTCGGCAGCTACGACCCCGAGGCCGCGAAGAAGCTGCTCGAGGACGCGGGCTACACCCTGGAGGGTGAGGGCGAGAGCCTCGTCGCCTCCAAGGACGGCACGCCGATCGAGATCACCTACGTGTACAACGACGGCTCGAAGACCAACGAGGCTGTGGTCCCGGTGGTCCAGGAGCAGCTCAAGGCCGTGGGCATCACCATGAAGGTGCAGAAGGTGCCGCCGACGGACCTCTTCTCGAAGTACGTCATCCCCGGCGAGTTCGACCTCACCCTCTTCGGCTGGGTCGGCAACCCGTTCCTCTCCTCGGGCGACTCCATCTGGAAGTCCGAGGGCGAGCAGAACTTCGGCAAGATCGGCGATCCGGACACGGACAAGCTCATCGACCAGGCCGCCGTCGAGACCGATCATGCCGCGCGCCTCGAGCTGATCAACCAGATCGACGCGAACCTGTGGGAGCTCGCCGGGACGATCCCGCTGTGGCAGTCCTATGACTTCTTCGTCCAGAACGAGGACCTCGCGAACTACGGCGCGTGGGGCTTCCAGAGCAAGGACTGGACCAAGATCGGCTACGTGACGGGCTCCGCCAAGCTCGAGGGCTGAGCGGACGCGCCCTGAGGACGGGGCCCCGGGCGGAGACGCCTGGGGCCCCGTCCCCGTTCGCGGGCGGATCCGGCCGGTCTGCGGGGCCCGTACCGTGGGGCCGGACCTCCTGGTCCGTGCCTGAAGTGCGGACTCCTGACCTCATGCTCTCGGGCCCGGGACGGCACCCGCGGGACCGAGGTCGTGCCCTGCCGCGAAGGGTGGGGGAGACTGGGCCCATGATCTCCGTCGACCTGCCCGCCCCCGTCCAGCCCCGGATCCGCGACCGCGCCGTGCCCGCGGATCGTCCTGCGGCGCAGCGGCACGACCTCGGCCGCTACCTGCGCCAGATCCGGCTGCCGCAGCTGGGCGAGACCGGTCAGCGCCGCCTCGCCGGGGCGCGGATCGCCGTGATCGGCGCGGGCGGGCTCGGCGCCCCGGCGCTGACCTATCTCGCATCGGCCGGGGTCGGCGAGATCACCCTGTTCGACCCCGACACCGTCGACGCGACGAACCTGCACCGGCAGGTGCTGTTCACCGAGGCGGATCTCGGCCGGTCCAAGGCCGTCGCCGCCGCCGAGCACCTGCATGCGCAGTCGCCGCAGGTCTCGGTGCGCGCCGTGGTCGAGACCCTCACCCCCGCGAACGCCCTCGAGCGGCTCGAGGGCCACGACCTCGTCCTGGACGGGACCGACAACTTCCCCACCCGCTATCTCGCCTCCGACGCCTGCGAGATCCTCGACCTGCCGCTGGTGTGGGGCTCGATCCTCGCCTTCTCCGGACAGGTCAGCGTGTTCTGGGGCGCAGGCGGGCGCGGCGTCACCTATCGCGACGTCCACCCCGTCCCGCCGCGGCCCGGCGAGGTGCCCAGCTGCGCGGAGGCCGGGGTGCTCGGGATGCTCTGTGGCGTGATCGGCTCGACCATGGCGATGGAGGCGGTGAAGGTGCTCGCCGGGATGGGCGACGTGCTCTTCGGTCGACTCGCCCTCTACGACGCGCTGCGCGCCCGCTGGGACGAGCTGCCGCTGGTCCGGGACCCGCAGCGCCTGCCGGTCACGGAGATCGAGGACGTGATGCTCACCTGCGGGCTGCCGGGGCCGACGGGCCCCGCCCGCGACGAGGTCACCGCCGCGGAGCTGCCAGCCCTGCTCGCGGCCGGGGCGCGGGTGATCGACATCCGCGAGGAGCGGGAGCTGGCCGAGGGCGGCATGATCGCCGGCGCGGAGCACGTCCCGATGGGGGAGCTGCTGCGCGGTGCCGATCACGAGGTCGCGGGCGCGGTGCTGTACTGCGCGGCGGGCACGCGGTCGGCGAGCACGCAGAGGGCGCTCGCCGAGCGGGGGATCCAGGTGCGCTCGCTCGCGGGCGGCTTCGACGGGCTTGCCGGCAGCGGCATCGAGATCCAGCGGCTCTGACACGGCCCGGCGAGGCGCGAAACCTGCCGCCGGGCAGGACCCGGGCTCAGCTGTCGGGAAGGTGCCGGGCTCGACCGCCGGGCAGCGTGCGGGCTCAGCCGCCGGCGAAGGGCGGCAGCACGTCCACGCGCGAACCGGGGGCGAGGACGTGGCCGAGATCGGTGCAGGCCACGCCGTCGACCAGCAGGCTCGAGCGTCCGATCACCCGGGCCGCCTCCGGGGAGGCACCCGCGGCGAGGGCTTCGACGAGCTCGCCGACGGTGCTGGCGTGCACGGTCGCCTCGTCAGTCCCGAACTCGGCGGCGGCACCCGCGAACAGGCGCACGGCGATCTCGGGCACGGTGGTGTCGGTGGCTGCGGTGTCGGTCATCGGGTCCTCCTCATCCGCCGATCGCGCTCATCGGGCGCTCCGGCTGTACGAAATCGGCCCGGTCCATGCCGTGGCCGGCCTTCTTGCCCCACTGGGCGGCGCGCCAGATCTGCGCGATCGCCTCGTCGTCCGCTCCCGAGCGAAGGGCGGTGCGCAGGTCGGTCTCCTCCCGGGAGAACAGGCAGGTGCGCACGCGGCCCTCGGCGGTCAGGCGGGTGCGGCGGCAGTCGGCGCAGAAGGGGCGCGTCACCGAGGCGATGATCCCCACCCGGCCCCGGTGCAGGCCGGTGGCGCGGTCGGCGACCTCGTACAGCTCGGCGGGCGCGCCGTCGCGCGGCTCGGCGACCGGGGCGAGCACGTAGCGGGGAGCGAGCATCTCGTGCACGTCCCCGGCGGTGATCATCGTGGAGCGCTCCCAGCGGTGGTCCGCGTCCAGCGGCATCTGCTCGATCACCCGCAGCTGCAGGTCACGCTCGAGGCACCAGTCCAGCAGGTCGGGGAGCTCGTGGTCGTTGATCCCGGGCATCAGGACGGCGTTGATCTTGATCGGGTCCAGGCCCGCCGCGCGCGCCCCGTCGATCCCGGCGAGCACACGGTGCAGCAGAGGCCTGCGGGTGAGGCGCTCGAAGGTCTCCGAGACCACCGAGTCGAGCGAGACGTTGATCCGGTCGAGCCCCGCTTCCCGCAGCCGCTCCGCGCGATGGTCCAGGCCGATCGCGTTGGTGGTCAGGGAGATGTCGGGGCGGCGCTCGAGGGAGGCGACCCCGGCGATGATCTCCTCGAGATCGGGCCGGGTCAGCGGCTCCCCGCCGGTGAAGCGCACCTGTTCGATGCCGAGCCGCTCCACCCCGATGCGCACCAGGCGCACGATCTCCTCGACCGAGAGCAGCTGGTCCTTCTTGAGGAACACCATCCCCGACTCGGGCATGCAGTAGGTGCAGCGCAGGTTGCAGAAGTCCGTCAGCGACAGGCGCAGGTCCGTGGCCTCGCGTCCGAAGCGGTCCGCGAGCGCCGGGGTGTCCGGTCGGTCGGCGGTGTCCGGGAGCGCGCCCGCCGCCTCGTCGGTGCGGCGCGGCACCGGGATGCCGAGGGAGACCCGTCGGGACGACATGCGCGCACCTCCTGCTCAGCGGCCCGGCAGCTCCGGGGTCCCTCCAGGATAGGACGGCTCGGCGGGACGGGGGCGGGACTTCGGGGTGGGACCGGGCACGGACTCGACCCGGACCGGGCGCCGGGGAGAGCTTCTCGCGCACGGGGCGGTCGGGCAGCGTCGGTTGCGAGCGCCATACTGGAGGGGACCAGGACGGGCCGATGAGGCACAGGAGAAGGAGGTCCGAGCGATGACCGGTGCGCAGCGCAGCCCGCTGGCCGACCACGTGGCCGACGCCGTCGCACTGCTCGCCGCCGTGCGGGCGACCGAGCCGGTCGCGCTGGACGGCCGGGCCGTCGGCCGCGTCGCCGCCCGGCCGCTGCGCTCGCACGTGGACGTGCCCGGGGTGGACAACTCGCAGATGGACGGCTTCGCCGTCGCGTCGGCCGATCTCGCGGGCCCCGGTGCCGCGGTGACGCTCCCGCTCGGGCCGACGATCGCAGCCGGCGACGCGCCGGGCCGGCTCGAGCCCGGGCAGGCGCGGCCGATCATGACCGGTGCGCCCGTCCCGGACGGCGCGGACCTCGTGGTCCCGGTCGAGGAGAGCGCCCAGGGGCGCTTCGACACCGGCGGCGCGGGGGCCGAGGGAGGTGGAACGAGTGCCGGAGGACCGGACGCCGCGCACGGCACTGACCCGGCGACCGTGACGCTCACGCCGGCCGATGCCGCACCGGGCCGCTTCGTGCGCCGCCGCGGCTCCGACACCCATCGCGGGGACACCGTGCTTCGCGAGGGGCAGATGCTCACCCCCGCGCGGATCGCGCACCTCGCCGCCTGCGGCCTGAGCGAGGTCGAGGTGGGGGCGCCGGTGCGGGTCGTGGTGCTCTCGACCGGTTCCGAGGTGCGCGGCCCCTCGGGCGCGGAGCCCGCCCCCGGCACCCTCCATGACGCGAACGGCCCCGGACTCGCCGCTGCGCTCACCGAGGCGGGTGCCGAGGTGGTCCACCGCGGCGCCGTGCCCGACGACGCGACGCTGCTGCTGGAGCGCCTGCGCGACGAGGTCCTCGCGCACGACCCCGACCTGATCGTCACCAGCGGCGGCGTGAGCATGGGCGCCTTCGAGGTGGTGCGCCACGCCGCCGATCTGCCCGGGACGACCCTCGCATTCCCCACCCTCGCGATGCAGCCCGGCGGCCCCCAGGGCATCGGCACCCTCGAGGTGGACGGGCGGCGCGTGCCCTGGTTCGCCTTCCCCGGCAACCCCGTCTCCGCGCTGCTGAGCTGCGAGCTGATCGCCCGCCCCGCCCTCGGAGCGCCGCCGCGCCGACGGCTGCGCCTGCCCGTCCGCCTCGAGACCGAGGAGTCCTCGCCCGAGCATCTGGAGCAGTACCGTCGGGCACGGGTCCTGCCCTCGGGCGCCGTGCGGCTGGTGGGCGGCGCGTCCTCGCACCTGATCGGCGGCTACGCAGCGGCCGACGCGCTCGCGATCGTCCCCGTCGGCACCGCAGTCGTGCGCGACGGCGACCTGCTCGAGACCCTGCTGATCCCCGGAGGAGACTCATGACCACCGCCCCCGACCCTGTCGACCGGTCGACCGCCGCGGGCGAGCTCTCGCACGTGCGGGCCGACGGCACCGCCCACATGGTCGACGTGACCGCCAAGCAGGTCACCTCCCGCGAGGCGACCGCCCGCGCCGTCCTCGTCACCCGCGAGGACGTGGTGGCCCGGATCGCGAGCGGCGACCTGCCCAAGGGCGAGGCGCTCGCCACTGCGCGCCTGGCCGGGATCATGGGCGCCAAGCGCACCGCCGAACTGATCCCGCTGTGCCACCCGCTGCCGCTGACCGGCATCGAGGTGGACCTCGCCCCGCGCGGCGACCGCGTCGAGATCACCGCCACCGTGCGCACCAAGGGCGTCACCGGCGTCGAGATGGAGGCGCTGACCGCGGCGAGCACCGCCGCGCTGACCCTCTACGACATGATCAAGGCCGTGGACCACCTCGCCGCGATCGAGGAGATCCGAGTGCTCGCGAAGTCCGGCGGCAAGAGCGGGGACTGGCGCCGCGAGGAACCGCGATGACCGCGCGCGACAGGCGATGACCGCACATGACGAGCGATCGCTGCGCGCCGCGAGCGATGACGCAGGAGGAGGAACGATGAGGCAGATGCCCGCCCAGCGCACCGACGAGGACTGCACGGTGCGCGAGGACCCGGACGCGCCGCCGCTCCTGCACGGCAGCGCCCGGATCATCATCGCCTCGACCCGCGCGGCCGACGGCACCTACGAGGACCGCACCGGCCCGCGGCTCGAGCGATGGCTGGGCGGGAGGGGCCTGGCCCCCGTCGAGAAGCAGGTCGTGGCCGACGGCCCCGAGGTGGGCCGCGCGCTCGCCGCGGCGATCGCCGACGGCGTCGACGTGGTCATCACCTCCGGCGGCACCGGCATCAGCCCCACCGACGTCACCCCCGAGCAGACCGCGCCGCTGATCGAGCGGGAGATGCCCGGGATCCTCGAGGCCGTGCGCCGCCGGGGTGAGTCGGCGAAGGCCACCGCCCTGCTCAGCCGCGGCATCGCCGGGATGGCGGGACGGAGCTTCGTGGTGAACCTGCCCGGCTCCCGCGGCGGGGTGAAGGACGGCATCGCCGTGATCGACCCGCTGCTGGACCACCTGCTCGAGCAGCGCGACGGGGGGGACCACGGGCCGGAGGGCGGGGCGAGGGCCGATGGGTCCGACGACTCGGCCCGCGCCGCCATGACCACGGCGGCGATGAGCGAGTCCGACCCGATCGCGGAGGCGACGGACCCGGCGACCCCGTCGGACCAGGCCGACCCGGCCCGTGGGACGACCACCTTCCCGGCGGACGGCACCGACGAGCGCGGCGACGCCCAGGCCCAGGGGCTGCGGATCGCGGGAGACCCCGCGATGGGGGAGGCTCCGCAGCGGGTGCGGCATGCCGCGGTCGGCACCGAGGAGATCACCGTGGCCGCCATGGCGGCAGCCGTCGCCGACCCGCGCTGCGGCGCCGTGGTCACCTTCGACGGCGTGGTGCGCGACCACGACGGCGGACGCGGCGTGGACCGGCTCGAGTACACGTCCCATCCCTCGGCCCCTGCCGTGATCGCCGAGGTCGCCGCCGAGATCGCGGAGCGCTATCCGGACGTCCTCGTCGCGGTCGCCCATCGCGTCGGGCCCCTCGCCATCGGGGACTCCGCCCTCGTGTGCGCGATCGCGGCCCCGCACCGCAAGCAGGCCTTCGTCGCCTGCGACGAGCTCGTGGACACCGTCAAGCAGCGCGTCCCGATCTGGAAGCACCAGGTCTTCGACGACGGCGCGAGCGAATGGGTGGGGGCGCTGGGCTGATCGACGTGCTGCGAAGGATGAGCGGCAGGAGATCAGCCGGAGGGCTGGGCTGATCGTCACCTGCCCGTCACCTGCGGCCGCTACCGTTCCCGGCATGCGCATCCTGCACCTGACCGACACGCACCTCTACGGTGATCCGTCCGCCCGCCACTACGACCGGATCGACACCACCTCGGCCCTGAGCGGGCTCCTGTCCCGCCTGGAGGGCCTCACGGGCATCGACGCCGTGGTCCACACCGGTGACGCCTCCGAGGACGGCACCGCGGAGAGCTACCGTCTGCTCCACGAGATCCTCGACCCCTTCGCGGCCGCTCTCGACGCGCCGCTCGCGATCGTCATGGGCAACCACGACGTCTCCGCCGTCTACGGCGAGACGGTCGCCCCGGGGGAGCGGACCGCGCCGAGCCAGGACCGGGTCGTGCCGCTCGGCGGTGGGGCCCGCGTGGTCGTGCTCGACTCGAGCGTCCCCCGCGCCGGCTACGGGCACCTCGATCCGGAACAGCTGGACTGGCTGCGCGGCGTCCTCGCCGAGCCCGCGCCCGGCGGGACCGTGCTCGCGATCCACCATCCTCCGCTCGTCGCGGCGACCCCGCTGCTGCGCGGCCTCGACCTCGACGGGCTCGACGATCTCGCCGCCGTGCTCGAGGGGTCCGACGTGCGGATCGTGCTCTCCGGCCACTACCACCACGGGATGACCGGCGAGATCGCCGGGATCCCGGTGCACGTCGCCCCCGGGATCACCAACGTGGTCGACCCCGTCGGGGCGGGCGCGGACGAGCAGTCGCTCGCCCTGTCGGGCGTGAGCCTGGTGGAGCTGGGGGAGGGGGCGCCGCGCGTGGTCAGCTCGGTGTTCCCGAACGCCGGCGACACCCTCGCCGAGGTGGAGCGTCCGGTCTACCGCTTCACCCCCGATCAGGTCGCGAGGATCCTCGAGGCCGCCGGGCGCTGATCCGCGGCCCGGACATGCACGACGCCCCTGCAGGCACTGCCTGCAGGGGCGTCGTCGGCGGCGCTGGGCGCGCGCCGGAGGAGATCAGTAGCCGAAGCCGTAGGGTCGGATGCCCTGGGAGCCGTGACGGGCGACGGAGGCGGTGGCATCGTCGCGATGGTCGCGGTGCGTGCCCGTCTCGACGATGTCCTGCGCGAGCTGGTCGTCGCGGCGACGGAGGGCGGAGCGGAGGG
>NZ_KV788712.1:22730-26426 GCF_001807385.1 Brachybacterium sp. HMSC06H03
GCGGATGAAGGCCATGGAGGATCTCCTCGGGGTCGGAGGGGTGTGAGCGTTGCGGACGGGCCCTGGATCGCAGGTGCGCCGTCGGTCTCGACATCCCCAGTCCTATCGCGCGCGAGGCGTGGCGTCACGCCTTCGGGGACGACAAGTTATCGGGTTCACAAAAAGGGTGTGACCTGGGCATCCCACGAGCCTTTCGGGGTGTGGGGGCGGGCGAAGCAGGGGTTGTGGTCTTCGGGGTCGGAGCCTCGACGTCGACCCCGAGGGGCTGCGCAGCACAAGGGGGAAGGGGCGGAACGGGAGGTGCGGCAACCGGGTCGTCGTGGACTCGGTCGCCGCGCTCTCCGGAGCCGCGGAGCCGGCGGAGTCGGGACACGGCGTGCACGCGCGTGGCTTTCTCTTGGCGCGTGGCCTGCGGCGACGCGTGCAGCGCGACGCGCCGAGCCGACGCCCGGCCCAGATTTAGCACTCGCCTTGCGTGAGTGCCAGCCATCGTCCTACAGTGGGCGCCGTTGGCAGTCGACGGCCGAGAGTGCCAGAAGCTGCCGCGAGGGACCCGCACCGGTCGGCACCGCGACGACGATCGGACCCGGGACCCGACCCCGAACTCATCCAGAGTCAGTCTCTTCATGAAGGAGTGAGCCGCATGTCGGTCTCCATCAAGCCCCTCGAGGACCGCGTCGTCGTCAAGCCGCTCGAGGCGGAGCAGACCACCGCCTCCGGCCTGGTCATCCCGGACACCGCGAAGGAGAAGCCCCAGGAGGGCGAGGTCGTCGCCGTCGGCGCCGGTCGCTTCGACGACAAGGGCGAGCGCGTCCCCATGGACGTCAAGGTCGGCGACAAGGTCGTCTTCTCCAAGTACGGCGGCACCGAGCTCAAGTACGGCAACGAGGAGTTCCTGGTCCTCGGCGCGCGCGACATCCTCGCGATCATCGAGGCCTGATCCATGGCCAAGGAGATCCTGTACAACGAGGACGCGCGCCGCGCGCTCGAGCGGGGCGTGGACAAGCTCGCCAACACCGTCAAGGTGACGCTCGGGCCCAAGGGCCGCAACGTCGTCCTCGACAAGAAGTGGGGCGCCCCCACCATCACCAACGACGGCGTGACCATCGCCCGTGAGATCGAGCTCGAGGATCCCTACGAGAACCTCGGCGCTCAGCTCACGAAGGAGGTCGCGACCAAGACCAACGACGTGGCCGGTGATGGCACCACCACTGCCACCGTCCTCGCCCAGGCCATCGTGCACGAGGGCCTGCGCAACGTCGCCTCGGGCGCGGCGCCCGCCGCCCTCAAGCGCGGCATCGAGAAGGCCGTCGAGGCGCTCTCCGAGAAGCTCGGGGAGATCTCGACCCCGGTCGACGGCAAGGCCCAGATCGCGTCGGTCGCCTCGGTCTCCAGCCAGGACCGCGAGATCGGCGACCTGCTCGCCGAGGCCTTCGACAAGGTCGGCAAGGACGGCGTCATCACGGTGGAGGAGTCCTCCACCACCGCGATGGAGCTCGACTTCACCGAGGGCATGCAGTTCGACAAGGGCTTCATCTCCCCGCACTTCGTCACCGATGCGGACCGCCAGGAGGTCGTCCTCGAGGACGCGCAGGTGCTGCTGCACCAGGGCAAGATCTCAGCCGTGGCCGACATCCTCCCGCTGCTCGAGAAGGTGGTGGAGAGCGGCAAGCCGCTGTTCATCATCGCCGAGGACGTCGACGGCGAGGCCCTGTCCACGCTGGTCGTCAACAAGATCCGCGGCGCCTTCAAGGGAGCGGCCGTCAAGGCTCCCGCCTTCGGCGACCGCCGCAAGGCCATGCTCCAGGACATCGCCGTGCTCACCGGCGCCCAGGTCGTCACCTCCGACCTCGGCCTGGATCTCAAGACCGTCGACACCGACGTGCTCGGTCACGCCGGCCGCGTCGTCGTCACCAAGGATTCGACCACCATCGTGGGCGGGGCCGGCGACGACCAGGCCGTGGCCGATCGCGTCGCGCAGATCCGTGCCGAGATCGAGAACACCGACTCCGACTGGGATCGCGAGAAGCTCCAGGAGCGCCTCGCGAAGCTGGCCGGCGGCGTGTCCGTGATCAAGGTCGGGGCTCACACCGAGGTGGAGCTCAAGGAGAAGAAGATGCGCATCGAGGACGCGGTCTCCGCGACCCGCGCTGCCATCGAGGAGGGCATCGTCGCCGGCGGCGGCTCCGCCATCGTGCAGGCGTCCTCCGTGCTGGTCGACGACCTCGGCCTGACCGGTGACGAGGCCGTGGGCGTTCGCGCCGTGGCCCGTGCGGTCGTCGAGCCTCTGCGCTGGATCTCCGAGAACGCGGGCCTCGAGGGCTACGTCGTCGTGGAGAAGGTCAAGGAGGCGCAGGTCGGCACCGGCCTGAACGCCGCGACCGGCGAGTACGTCGACCTGGTCTCCGCCGGCATCATCGACCCGGTCAAGGTCACCCGCTCCGCCCTGCGGAACGCGGCCTCGATCGCGGGCATGGTGCTGACCACCGAGACCCTGGTCATCGAGAAGAAGGACGAGGACGAGGAGGCCTGATCCTCCGAGTCGACGATCGGCGTCCGTCGATCGCGTCCGACCCGACGGGGCGGGCGGTGCGGGGAGACCCGCGCCGCCCGCCCCCTCGTCGTGCGCGCGGGGTCATGCCCTTCGACTGGACCGAGCTCGCAGGGACCGGGCTGCCCGTGACCGGCGCGAGGAGCGCGAGGAGGACCCGGCCTCCCGGCCCTCCCATGACGTGCCCGTCGACCCTGGTCCCACCAGGTCCGACGGGCACGTCCGTTCCTCTGGTCAATGCGCTCGCCGATCCGGTGCGAGTCCTAAGATGAGCGGACCCGGCCGGGATGCGCCGGGACCGTCCTGGGAACGAGAGTCGGAGGAGCAGTGGTGACGAGCACGCCGGACACGCTGCCCCCGGCCGCCGGAGGGGACCTCCCCACGCGGACCTACGGGCCGCCCGCGGCTGTGGTGATCGGGGCGCTGATCATCGGCCTCGTGTTCGCGGTCGTGCTCGAGTTCCTCGTGATCATCAGCTTCGTCGGGCAGCGGCTCTGGCGCCATCCGGAGCTCATGCACGATGCCCTGTTCACCCTCCCGCTGGTGCTGTGGGTGCTGGTCGCGGTCGTCTCTGGCGTGATGACCCTGCGGGTGGTGACCCTGTGGCTGCAGCTGGACGAGGACGGCTTCGAGCTGCGCAGCCTCTTCCGGCCCACGCTCAGGGCCCGCTGGACCGAGGTCGGCTCCGTGATCGCGGTGCGGGACATCGCCCGCGACTCCGGTTCCGCGGAGGCGCTCGACCCGCCGGAGACCGCCTACGACGGCGTCTACGTGCTGGACCACCAGGGTCGACGGCTCCTCGCCGTCTCGAGCCGCTTCTTCGGCGAGAGGGCGCAGCGGATGGCGCTGCAGCGGGCCCGCGAGGCGGGGATCCGCATCGAGCACATCGATGCGATCACCCCCGCCGAGCTGAGGCGCGAGGCCCCGCAGGCGATGACCTTCGTGGACCGTCACCCCACGTTGCTGCTGCTCGCGCTGCTGGCGTTCTACATCGGCCACAACGTGCTGACCTTCGCCGTGTGGGGGCTGTGAGGCCGCAGGGCCCGATGTCGTCCGGGCGGTCCGCAGCCGACCCGTCGAGGGTGGAGCCGCCGGGCGCGGTGCCGTCGGGCGCAGGGCCGGCGGGCGGGACGCGGACGGGCGGG
>NZ_KV788713.1:0-22123 GCF_001807385.1 Brachybacterium sp. HMSC06H03
GACGGGCGGTGGGCCCGGCCGGGCGGTCCCGTCGGCCCCGCTGTGACGTCGGCCCGTCGGCCGTCCGCGGGACGCCGCGGCGCGTGCGGCACATGAGACCATGGACCGATGCCCGGCGCATGCGCGCCCGGCACACCATCGACGAGAGGACGAATGCCGGTGACCCCGAGGATCGCTGCCGATGAGGCACGGGACATCGCTCCCGCGTCGACGCCCCAGGAGCGGCTCCGCAACTTCTGCATCATCGCCCACATCGACCACGGCAAGTCGACGCTGGCCGATCGGATGCTGCAGATCACCGGGATCGTCGAGGAGCGTGCCATGCGCGCCCAGTACCTCGACCGGATGGACATCGAACGCGAGCGCGGAATCACCGTGAAGTCCCAGGCCGTGCGCATGCCCTGGCAGGTCGAGGGCGTCAACTACGCCCTGAACATGATCGACACCCCCGGGCACGTGGACTTCACCTACGAGGTCTCCCGCTCCCTCGCCGCCTGCGAGGGGGCGATCCTGCTGGTCGACGCCGCGCAGGGCATCGAGGCGCAGACGCTCGCGAACCTGTACCTCGCGATGGAGCACGACCTGACCATCATCCCGGTGCTGAACAAGATCGACCTGCCCGGCGCGGAGCCCGAGAAGTACGCGGCCGAGATCGGCCAGCTCGTCGGCGTGGACCCCGAGGACGTGCTGCGCGTGTCCGGGAAGACCGGCGTGGGCGTGCCCGAGCTGCTCGACCACGTGGTGCGCACCCTCCCCGCCCCCGAGGGACAGGTCGACGCCCCCTGCCGCGCGATGATCTTCGACTCCGTCTACGACACCTACCGCGGCGTGGTCACCTACGTGCGCGTCGTCGACGGGTTCCTCAAAGCCCGCGACCGGATCGACATGATGTCCACCGGCGCCCACCACGAGCTGCTCGAGATCGGCGTGAGCTCTCCGGAGCCGCACCCCACCCAGGGCATCGGCCCGGGCGAGGTCGGCTACCTCATCACCGGCGTGAAGGACGTGCGCCAGTCCAAGGTGGGCGACACGATCACCACCTCGGTGCGCGGCGCGACCGAGCCGCTGGCCGGCTACTCCGACCCGAAGCCCATGGTCTACTCGGGCCTGTTCCCGATCGACGGCTCCGACTATCCCGTGCTGCGCGATGCGCTGGACAAGCTCAAGCTCAACGACGCCGCGCTCGTCTACGAGCCGGAGACCTCCACCGCCCTCGGCTTCGGCTTCCGCGTCGGCTTCCTGGGCCTGTTGCACCTGGAGATCATCCGCGAGCGGCTCGAGCGCGAGTTCGACCTCGACCTCATCTCCACCGCCCCCTCCGTGGTCTACCAGGTCGTGATGGAGGACGGCACCGAGATCGAGGTGCTGAACCCCTCCGACTTCCCCGAGGGGAAGGTGAACCAGATCAGCGAGCCCGTCGCCTCGGCGACGATCCTCGTGCCCAGCGAGTTCATCGGCGCGGTCATGGAGCTGTGCCAGTCCAAGCGCGGCACCCTCGGCGGCATGGACTACCTCAGCGAGGACCGCGTCGAGCTGCGCTACACTCTGCCGCTGGCCGAGATCGTCTTCGACTTCTTCGACCAGCTGAAGTCCAAGACTCGCGGCTACGCCTCGCTGGACTACGACGTCTCCGGCGAGCAGACCGCGGACCTGGTCAAGGTGGACATCCTCCTGCAGGGCGAGCCGGTCGACGCGTTCAGCGCGATCGTGCACCGCGACAAGGCCTACTCCTACGGCGTGGGCATGTCCGGCAAGCTCAAGAACCTCATCCCGCGCCAGCAGTTCGAGGTCCCGATCCAGGCCGCGATCGGCTCGCGCATCATCGCCCGCGAGAACATCCGCGCCATGCGCAAGGACGTGCTGTCCAAGTGCTACGGCGGCGACATCTCCCGCAAGCGCAAGCTGCTGGAGAAGCAGAAGGAGGGCAAGAAGCGCATGAAGAACATCGGCTCCGTCGAGGTGCCGCAGGAGGCCTTCATCGCCGCGCTCTCCTCCGACGCCGCCGAGCCCTCGAAGGACGAGAAGAAGAAGAAGTGAGCACTGCGCCCGGACCGCTGCCCGAGACCGCCCCGCGCCGCCTCGACGCGCTCGAGGTCGCCTTCGAACCCGGCGGCGGCCGGCTCGGCGCGGTGTGCACGGTCGCCCAGCTCTTCGAGGTGCGCGAGCGCTCCCTCATGAGCGGGATCGACAAGCGCCCGGCCGACGGGCCCGTCACGCTCCTCACCCACGGCGTGCTCGGCGACGTGCAGGGCGACCGTGAGCACCACGGCGGGATCTTCAAGGCCGTCTACGCCTACTCCCGGGAGGTGCGCGAGGCCTATGCCGCCGCGCTCGGCCACGAGCTGCCCGACGGGTTCTTCGGCGAGAACCTCGCCACCGTCGGCCAGGACACCGACCATGCGGTGATCGGCGAGCGCTGGCGGATCGGCGGCGCCGAGCTCGAGGCGTCCTGCCCCCGCAACCCCTGCGGCACCTTCGCCGCCTGGATGGGGGACCGCCGCTGGGGCCGCGTCTTCACCGACCAGGGCCGCGCCGGTGCCTACTTCCGCGTGCTCGTCGAGGGCGAGGTGCGCGCCGGCGACGCGATCGAGGTGCTCGAGCGCCCGGACCACGGCGTGACCATCGCCGACGCCTTCCGGGGACTGGGCGCCGTGCAGGCCCGCGCCCTGCTCGACTGGGCGGAGGCTAGCGGCACCGTGCTGTACGAGACGCTCGTCGGCGCCGCGCAGAAGACGCTCGCCAGAGCGGGGGAGCGCGAGGACTTCCCGGAGCGGCTGCGCTCCACCGGACGGGGCCTCGGTCTCGGTCTCGGGCTGTGACGGTCGTGAAGGACCTCTCCGCCTACATCCACGTTCCGTTCTGCGCCGTGCGCTGCGGGTACTGCGACTTCAACACCTACACGAACGCCGAGCTGGGCGGCGGCGGGTCCCAGGCCGAGTACGCGGACAACGCCATGGCCGAGATGGACCTGACCCTCGCCGCGGACCGCGCGGCCGGGTACGAGTACGAGGAGATCTCCACCGTCTTCTTCGGCGGCGGGACCCCCACCCTCCTGCCCGCCGACGACCTGGTCCGCATGCTCGATCATCTCCGCTCCCTGATCCCGCTCGCGGACGGCGCCGAGGTCACCACCGAGGCGAACCCCGACTCGGTCACCCGCGCCTCGCTCTCGCGCCTGGCCGACGGCGGAATCACCCGCGTCTCGATCGGCATGCAGTCCGCGATCCCGTCGGTGCTCGCGACCCTGGACCGCACCCACGACCCCGAACGGGTGCCGCAGGTGGTCCAGTGGGCGAAGGAGGCGGGCCTCCAGGTCAGCCTCGACCTCATCTACGGCACGCCGGGGGAGACCGTCGCCGACGTCGAGACCTCCGTGCGCGCGGCCCTGGCCTGCGAGGTCGACCACCTCTCCGCCTACTCGCTGATCATCGAGGGCAACACCGCCATGGCCCGGCAGCTGCGCCGCGGCGAGATCGAGGCGCCGGACCCCGACGACATGGCCGACAAGTACGAGCTCGTCGACGACCTCACGCGCGAGGCGGGCCTGACCTGGTACGAGGTCTCCAACTTCGCCCGCACTCCCGAGCACCGCTCCCGCCACAACCTCGCCTACTGGAAGGGCGGGGACTGGTGGGGGATCGGACCCGGCGCGCACCGCCACCGCGACGGCCTGCGCTCCTGGAACGTGAAGCATCCCAGCCGCTACGCGCGCATGCTCGCCTCAGCCGAACTGCCCGTGGCGGACAGCGAGCAGGTCGCCGCCGAGGACCGGCTCGTCGAGCGGATCATGCTCGAGCTGCGGATCGCCGACGGCCTCGCCGTCGACGTCGTGCCTGAGCAGAACCGCTCGATGCTCGAGGTGCACCGCGATCGGGGCCACCTCGATCCCGACGCCCTCGCCGCAGGCCGCGCGGTCCTCACCAGGGAGGGGCGTCTGCTCGCCGACGGGGTGATCCGCGACCTCGTGCCCTGAGACCCCTCGACCGCGGAACGATCTCGACGACCGAGCCCGTCGAGCCCGAGGCGACCGAGGCGATCAAATGGGGCAGCCCCGCCTTCGTCCACCCCCGCGGCACGATCCTGCTCGTCATCAGCACCCACACGGCGCACGCGAACTTCACCGTCACCCCGAGCGCGAAGGAGGCCTTCGCCGACGAGCTCGAGGGGCTCGAGACCGGCAAGGGCAGCGTGAAGCTCCCCTACGACACGCCGATGCCGGGGGACCTGCTGCGGCGCATGGCGCGCCACCGTCTCACCGAGTTCGAGCAGGACGGCGTGAACTGGATGTGACGGGCCGCGGCGCCGTGCGGCAGGACCCTGCGCGCGGTGTCGAGTCCTGGCCCACCGCGTCCGGCCCGGGCGCGCGGCATCCGGTTCCGGCGCGCGGCAACGGCCGCCCGCGCCCCGACATGCAGGAGCCCCCGGGAGCGACTCCGGGGGCTCCTGCGTCCGGCCGTCGGCCGTGACTCAGCTGCTGCGGACGCGGATCACTTCACGAGGCGGATGTTGACGGGGTAGTTCCACCACTCGCCCTGGTAGGCCTTCACCGCGCCGATGATGGCGAAGACGACGTGGACCAGCGCCGGGACGCCGATGAGGGCGAAGAGCACCGAGCCGAAGCCGAAGGTGATGACCGTGATGATCGTGAAGACGATGGCGAGCGCGATCTCCACGATCAGGGTCGCGATCGCCGCGTTCAGCGCCTCCGCCGCGTTGTAGCGGACGAAGCGGTTGCGGTCCTTGTAGACCAGGAAGATGATCAGCGGGCCGAGCCAGCCGAGGAAGCCGGCACCGATCACGTAGCCGACGATCGCCGAGAGATGCGCGAACATCGCCCAGAGCTTCGTGTCGGACTCGGTGGTGGGCTGGCCGATCAGCGGGCCGTCGAAGACGCCCTTGACGTGGGCGGGGGCCTGGTCGGGGTTCATGGTTCCTCCGGGTGAAGTCTGTCCGTGGGCGGCGTGGGGAGCGTGCTGCTGCGCGTGCGGAGCATGCTGCTGCCCGTACGGCTGCTGAGCGTGGGCCTGCTGCGCGGAGGGCTGGGCCGGCGAGGGCGCCCCGTAGGGGGAGGGCGGCGCTGCGGCCGGAGCGGCCGAGCTCGCAGACTGCCCGTAGGGATCCGCCTGCTGAGCGGAGCCCGGCTGCGCGTAGGGGTCCTGCTGCGCGAAGGGATCATGCAGCGCGGCGGGGGCCGGCTGCGCGCTGGGAGCGGACTGCGCGAAGGGATCGTAAGGATGCTCTGCCGGGTCCGAGGTCGCGCTGCCCTGCTCCTGCGGCGCGGGGGCGGCAGGCGCGTCGATGTCGAGGTGGTCCGAGGCCGGGCGCGCGGCAGGCTGCTCGGGCAGCGAGTCGGAGGCGGGGGTGCCGGGCTCGGTGCCGTACGGGTCGTGCGGATGCGGAGTCTGGCTCATGGGATCCTTCTTCGTCTCGGTCGGCGCGGGTGCCGTCGTCTCGGGTGACGGGTTCACCCTAACGAGCCTGGGCCCCCGCGGTCAGCGCGGCGGTCCGCCGCATCCGCTGGGGGATATCCCCCCGGTGGGCTGGCGAGAGTCGCCGTCGGCCGCACCGAGAGGCGCATCGACGGCTCGCCTCCCCGTCCCGTGCAGCGGCTCGGTCAGCCCTGGTCGACGGTGACGAAGTCGATGAGCTCCTCGATGCGCCCCGAGAGTGTCGGCTCGACATCGGCGTAGGAGCGGACCGTGGAGAGGATCCGCTTCCAGCCCAGGCCGATGTCGGCCTTGTCCTCGTGGGGCCAGCCGAGCGCAGCGAGGGAGCCGACCTTGATGTCCGTCCCCCTGGGGATGTGCGGCCACTCCTTCAGTCCTACGCGTGCGGGCTTCACGGCCTGCCACACGTCGACGTACGGGTGGCCGAGCACGGTGACGTTCCCGCGGGCGCCCGGCAGGGCCATCACCTCGGCCGCGATGCGGGACTCCTTCGACCCCTTCACCAGGTGGTCCACCAGGATCCCGAGCCGGCGGCCGGGGGAGGGGCCGAACTCGCGCACGCGCTCTGCGAGGTTGTCGGCGCCCTCGAGCTGCTCGACGACGATGCCCTCGATCCGCAGGTCATGGCCCCACACCTTCTGCACCAGCTCCGCGTCATGGGTGCCCTCGACCCAGATCCGCGAGGCTCGGGCGGTGCGCGCCTTCGCCCCCTCGACGTACACCGAGCCGGAGGCGGAGCGCTTGCGGACCGGCGCCTTCTGCGCCGCCTGCGGGCGGGTGAGGACGACGGGCTGCCCGTCGATCATGAAGCCCGGCCCGAGCGGGAAGGTGCGGCGTCGGCCGCGGCCGTCCTCCAGCTCGACGATCAGCTCCCCGGCCGTCTTCTCCACGAGCGTGATCGCGCCGGTGAAGCCGGTCGAGGCCTCCTCGACGACGAGGTCGCGCTGCGCGGGGACCTCGCGGCCGACGGGGCGGCGGTGGTGATGGGCGGGCGGACCGGAGGAGAGCACATCGGCGCCGTACCGGTCGGGGAAGCGAGCAGGCGGGGTGGACACGGCGGACACTGTAGTCCCGTGGCGAACGCCTCTCTGCGAAGCACGCCGCGGACGCGTACGATTGGCACTTGGCATGGGAGAGTGCCAATGTCCAGGGAGACCCGGGCGCCGGGACGCCCCGGTGCCGGACCGCGCGGCAGGAGGTGCACGACATGGACGACCGCAAGCTCCAGATCCTCGGCGCCATCGTCGAGGACTACGTCTCCACGCGCGAGCCCGTCGGCTCGAAGTCGCTGCTGGAGCGGCACGAGCTCGGCGTCTCCGCGGCGACCGTCCGCAACGACATGTCCGTCCTCGAGGAGGAGGGGCTGATCCACCAGCCCCACACCTCCGCCGGCCGCGTCCCCACCGACAAGGGATATCGCGCCTTCGTCGACCACGTCGCGATGGTCAAGCCCCTCTCCGTCGCCGAGAAGCGAGCGATCCGCACCCTGCTCGAGGACGCGGGGGACGTCGAGGAGCTCCTGGCCCGCACCGTGCGCCTCCTCGCCCAGCTCACCCAGCAGGTCGCGATGGTGCAGTACCCGGCCCGGCGCCAGGCCCGCATCCGCCACGTCGAGCTCGTGAAGGTCGCGGACTCGCTGCTGCTGGTCGTGCTGATCACCGAGTCGGGGCGGGTGGACCAGCGCACCGTCCCCGTCGTCGCCGGTCGCCCCGCCGAGTACTACGCGGCGCTGCGCGACCAGCTCAACCGCGCCGTCGCCGGCCGGGAGGTCACCGACCTCGCAGGCCCGCTGACGGATTACCTCGAGTCCCTGCCCGTCCCCGAGCGGCCCGCCGCCGCGGAGGTGGCCGAGGCGCTCACCGCGCTGGCGGCGACCCGCGCCGAGGACCGCATCATGATGGCGGGTACCGCGAACATCGCCCGCTCCGCCGAGGACTTCGCCCGCGACGTCGAGCCGCTGCTGGACGTCCTCGAGGAGCAGCTGGTGCTGCTGCGCCTGTTCACCGAGATGCACGTCTCCCCGGGGGACGTGCAGGTGCGGATCGGCTCCGAGCTCCACGACCGGGCGCTGCACCAGGCCGCGCTCGTCGGCGCGGGCTACGGCGCCGGCTCCCACCTCGCGATCCTCGGCCCCAGCCGCATGGACTACGCGGCCGGGATCTCGACCGTCCAGGCGATCGCCCGCTACGTCTCCCGATTCCTCGAATGACCGCGCCGGCGGGCCTCCGCGCCCGTCGCCGGCCGTCACCGACCTCCGACCCCCTGTGAAGGACCCACGCCTGTGAACGACGACTACTACGAGCTGCTCGGCGTCTCCCGCGACGCCTCGACCGAGGAGATCAAGAAGGCGTACCGCAAGCTCGCCCGCACCCTCCACCCGGACGTCAACCCGGACCCGGAGGCGGCGGAGAAGTTCAAGAAGGTCTCCCAGGCGTACGAGACCCTCTCCCATGCGGACAAGCGCCGCCAGTACGACATGGGCGGCGGCCCGGGCATGGGCGGCTTCCCCGGCGGCGGCGCCGGATTCGACTTCAACGACATCTTCGACATGTTCGCCGGAGCCTCCGGGATGCGCGGGCGCAACCAGGGCCCCGTCCCGCGCCAGCGCCGCGGCGGCGACGTGCTGCGCCGGGTGAAGATCGAGCTGCGCGACGTCGTCTTCGGCACCGAGCAGGAGGTCACCTTCCGCACCGCCGTGCTGTGCGAGCGCTGCTCCGGCTCCTGCGCCGAGCCGGGCACCAGCCCCACCCGCTGCACCGCCTGCAACGGGTCCGGCCACGTCCAGCGCGTCCAGCAGTCGCTGCTGGGCCAGATGGTCACCATGGCGCCCTGCCCCACCTGCGAGGGCCATGGCGACGTGATCGAGAGCCCCTGCACCGGCTGCTCCGGCCACGGACGCACCGCCACCGAGCGCACCGTCACCGTGCGCATCCCCTCCGGCGTCGAGAACGGCACCCGCATCCAGCTGCGCGGCGAGGGCGAGACCGGCGAGGCCGGCGGCCCCTCCGGCGACCTCTTCGTGGAGCTGTCCGTCAAGGACCACGAGATGTTCGACCGCGCCGGCGACGACCTGGTCACCACGGTCTCCGTGCCGATGACCACCGCCGCGCTCGGCGCGACGATCCCGCTGGAGACCTTCGACGGGGAGCAGGAGCTCGATGTCCGTCCCGGCGCCCAGCCCGGCGAGGAGATCGTCCTCAAGGGCCTCGGCGTGACCCCGCTGCGCCGCGAGCGCCGCGGAGACATCCGCGTGGTCCTCGACGTGGACGTGCCCACCGCGCTCACCGACGAGGAGCGCGAGCTGCTCGAGCGCTTCGCCGCCCTCCGCGGCGACGAGGCCACCCGCCCCAAGAACCACGGCGGCCCGTTCGCGAAGCTTCGCGAGCGCCTGAACCTCTGAGGCGGGAGAGCCCGTGCCCACCACCCCGCCCGGCTTCCTGATCCTCGACGAGGCCCTCGCCGCCGCCCGTGAGGGAGACCAGCTCGAGCTCGCCGGCGACGAGGGCCGCCACGCGGCCAAGGTCGCCCGGATCGGGGTGGGGGAGCAGCTGCTCCTCACCGACGCCCCCGGCCGACAGGTCCTCGCCGAGGTCACCGCCGCCCGCAAGGAGGCGCTCGACCTGCGCCTGCTCGCGGACCCGTCCCCGGCCGTGCAGCGTCTGCCCCGACTCGCGCTGGTGCAGGCCCTCGCGACCGGCGGCCGCGACGAGCAGGCCGTCGAGTCCGCGACCGAGCTCGGCGCCGACCGCATCGTCCCGTGGATCGCGAAGCGCTCCGTCTCCGTATGGCGGGGGGAGAAGCTCGCCAAGGGCCGCGCGAAGTGGGAGGGCACCGCCCGCGCCGCCGTCAAGCAGTGCCGTCGGCCCGGCATCCCCGCCGTCGACGCCCCGATGACCACGAGCGCGCTCGTCGAGGACCTGCGCGCCCGCGCAGCCGACGGGACGCTCGTGCTCGTCCTGCACGAGCAGGAGTCCGTCGGCGTGATGAGCCTCGCCGAGGAGCTGCGTGGTGCGAGCGAGGCCGGCATCGAGGAGATCGTCGTGGTCGTCGGCCCCGAGGGCGGGATCGACGAATCCGAGCTGGAGGCGCTGCGCGAGGCCGGTGCCCGGACGGTGCTGCTGGGCCCCGAGGTTCTGCGCTCCTCCACCGCCGGCCCGGCAGCCCTCGCGGTGCTCAGCGCGCTCGTCGGCCGCTGGGGCTGAGCCCACCGGCGGACCCCGCCGACGACAGGACCCCGCAGACGCTCGGCGCCGGCGGGGTCCTGCGACGTGAGGGAGCGCTTGTCAGCCGACCGGGGAGAGCACCTTCGCCTCGAGCGCGGCCAGTGCGGTCTCCAGCGCTGCGGCCTTCTCCTCGGTGACGAACAGCTCACCCTCGACGGAGAGGTCCTCGCGGAAGCCGAGGCCGAAGGAGCCGACGACGTCGGCGCCCACGCGGCCCATCAGGGTCTCCAGCAGGGGCAGCACCTCGTTCGCGGCGCCCCAGCCGTAGCCGACCAGGATCGTGGGCAGGTTCTCCCACTCGTGGAACAGGAAGTCGATCGCGTTCTTGAGGGCGCCCGGGTAGGAGCCGTTGTACTGCGGGGTGAGGATCACGATCGCGTCGAGCGCGGCGATCCGCTCGGCCCAGGAGCGGCCGTGATCGGTGGTCTTCTCGGCGCCGGACTTCGGCGAGGAGGGCTCGTCGAAGGAGGGCAGGGCGACCTCGCGCAGGTCGATGAGATCGATCTCGAAGCGGCCGTCGGCCGAGGCGCTGACCCAGTGGGCCACCTTCTCGCCGACGCGGTTGGGGCGGGCACTGCTGAGGAGGATTCCGAGCTTCGTCATAGTCCTTCAAACTTCTCATACTTCCGGGGGCTTCCCCGATGAGGGGTGGTGTTCGTCGCTCCCGTAGACTCGCGACCATGGGTACGAGCGTCAACCGCAACGACACACTGCGTCACGATCCCGACTGCATCTTCTGCCGGATCCTCGCCGGGGAGATCCCCTCGGATCGGGTCCACGAGGACGAGAAGGTCATCGCCTTCAAGGACCTCCATCCGCAGGCGCCCGTCCACGTCCTGGTGGTCCCGCGCGAGCACCGCCGCGACGTGACCGAGCTCGCCGAGGACCCCGCGCTCCTCGCCCACACCGCCACCGTCGCCGCGAAGGTCGCCGCCGAGCAGGCCGACGGCGACTTCCGCCTTGTCTTCAACACCGGCGCGAGCGCCGGACAGACCGTCTTCCACGTGCACGCGCACGTCCTCGCGGGCGGGACGCTCGCAGAAGGAGAACTGTGACAGACCCCCTCAGCCCGGCTCCCGGACGCGCCCCCGAGGTGCGCGAGCGGAAGCTGGCGATCCCCGACCATCTCAGCCCCTTCCAGGTGCTCGGGGAGAACGACCAGGCGCTGGCCGCCCTCGAGGACGCCGTCCCCGACACCGACGTGCACGTGCGCGGACACCAGGTGACCCTGCGCGGCACCGACGACGCGCTGCGCCGCGGCGAGCACATCATGCGCTCCCTCATCGAGCTGGCCGGCACCGGCCAGCCCGTCACCGCCGAGGCCGTGCAGCGCGCCGCGAACCTCTTCGGCGACGACCGAGCGAGCGGCCGCAAGCTCGAGGAGGTGCTCTCCCGGACGATCCTCTCCTCTCGAGGCCGCACCATCCGCCCCAAGACCATGGGACAGAAGAGCTACATCGAGGCGATCGAGAGCTCCACGATCACCTTCGGGATCGGTCCGGCCGGCACCGGCAAGACCTATCTCGCCGTCGCGATGGCGGTGCAGAAGCTGCTCTCCAAGCAGATCAACCGCATCATCCTCACCCGCCCCGCGGTCGAGGCCGGCGAGCGGCTCGGCTTCCTTCCCGGCTCGCTGAACGAGAAGATCGACCCCTACTTGCGCCCGCTCTACGACGCGCTGCACGACATGCTCGACCCCGAGTCGATCCCGCGTCTGATGGGCGCCGGCACCATCGAGGTCGCGCCCCTGGCGTACATGCGCGGCCGCACCCTCAACGACGCCTTCATCATCCTCGACGAGGCGCAGAACACGACGCCCGAGCAGATGAAGATGTTCCTCACCCGTCTCGGCTTCAACTCCACCATGGTCGTCACCGGCGACGTCACCCAGGTCGACCTCCCCGGCGGGCACCAGAGCGGCCTGCGCGTGGTCGAGAACGTGCTCTCCGGCATCGACGACATCTCCTTCTGCCGCCTGTCCTCCCGGGACGTGGTGCGCCACCGCCTGGTCAGCGACATCGTCGAGGCGTACGGGCGCTGGGAGATCCGACCCGGCGGCACCCGCGACTCCCGCCATCGCAGCAAGGGGAACTGAGCATGACCATCGAGATCCGCAACGAGACCACCGCCGTCGTCGACGAGCGCGAGTTCGTGGAGCTGAGCCGCTTCGTCTTCGAGGCGATGCACCTCCACCCCGCCACCGAGATGTCGATCATCTTCGTGGACGAGGAGGCGATGGAGAAGCTGCACGTGCAGTGGCTGGACCTGCCCGGCCCCACCGACGTGATGAGCTTCCCGATGGACGAGCTCACCCCCGGCACCCCCGAGCACCCCGCCCCGGAGGGACTGCTGGGCGATGTGGTGCTGTGCCCGAGCGTCGCCGCGAAGCAGGCCGCCGAGTCCGGGCACAGCGCCGTCGAGGAGATGCTGCTGCTGACCGTCCACTCGATCCTCCACCTGCTGGGCTACGACCACATGGAGGAGGACGAGCGCACGGTGATGTTCGATCTGCAGCGCAAGCTCCTGCTCACCTTCCTCGCCTCGCGGCCGAGCGCCTGAGCCGCGATGTCCCAGCCTGATCAACCTCCCGGGCACCGTGCCGCTCCGACCACCCCGTCGGACCCGCGCGGTGCGGCTCTCGCCCCGCGTTCGTCGACCCGAGGAGGGCGCCCGTGAGCGCGCTCAGCCTCGCCCTGCTCGTGCTCGTACCGCTCGCGCTCGTCGGCGGGATCGTCTCGGCGGTTCTCACCGCGGTCGACGCCGCCCAGCTCGCCGTCAGCCGCGGCACGCTCGAGAAGGCGGTCGCGGACCAGCCCGCCGCCGCCCGTGAGCGGGTCCTGCACCAGCACGCGGATTCCGGCCGCACCCTCGCTTCCGTCTCCTTGGGCCGCGTGCTCGGCGAGACCGTCATGGTCACGGCGATCGCCGCGATCTGCTTCTCCGCCCATGCCGAGCTGCGACCCGGCGAGGGCTGGGCGCTGCCGCTGCTGGCCACGCTGCTCATCGCCGGGCTGATGGCGCTGCTGATGCTCGCGATCTCCCCGCGCACCATCGGCCGACGCCGCGCCGAATCGGTGCTCATCTCCTCCCGCGGCCTCGTCGCCGTGATGCGGTGGGTGCTGTGGGTGCCCGCGAGCGCGCTCGCGAACCTCGGCGCGTCCCTCGCCGCCCGCGCCGGCAGCCAGGAGGATCCCGAGGAGCGTGCCGAGAAGGCTCGTCGCAACGTCGACCGCGCCCTCGAGGACGAGCACGTCCGCGACGGAGAGCGCGACATGATCCAGGGCGTCTTCGACCTGCGCGGCACGATGGTGCGAGAGCTGATGGTGCCCCGCCCCGACATGGTCACCATCACCGCCGATTCCAGCGCCGAGAAGGCGATGCGGCTGTTCGTCCGCTCGGGCTTCTCCCGGATCCCCGTGATCGGCGAGAACGTCGACGACCTGCGCGGCATGCTCTACGTCAAGGACGTGATGCGCGCGATCCACTCGCCATGGGACCCGCGCCCGCAGCGGCCCGTGAGCGAGGTGATGCGCCCGGCCCGGTTCGCGCCCGAGTTCGTCCCGGCCGACGAGGTGCTGCGCCAGATGCAGACCAGCCATGTGCACATCACCGTGCTGGTGGACGAGTACGGGGGAGTGGCCGGCATCGTCACCATCGAGGACGTCCTCGAGGAGATCGTCGGCGAGATCGCCGACGAGCACGATCGGCGCGAGCCCGAGATCGAGGACCTCGGCGGCGGCCGCTACCGGGTGCCCGCCCGCGCGAGCCTGTCCGAGGTGGGGGAGCTGTTCGACCTCGACATCGACGACGACGACATCGACTCCGTCGGCGGGCTGCTCGCCAAGACCACCGGGCGGGTGCCGATCCCCGGCAGCACCGCCACCGCCCTCGGCCTCGACCTCGAGGCGGAGCGCACGGCCGGCCGACGCAAGCGGCTCTCCACGGTGCTGGTGAGCAGGGCGGCCGACGACGAGGACGAGGACCGAGACCAGGAGGGTCCCCATGAGCGATGAGCAGCAGGTGGCCGGCGCCGCCGACGGCACCGGAGCGGAGAGCGGCGGCGTGCACCGGGCGGGATTCGTCGCCCTCGTCGGCCGACCCAACGTCGGCAAGTCCACCCTCACCAACGCGCTGGTGGGGGAGAAGGTCGCGATCACCTCGACCAAGCCGCAGACCACGCGGCGCGCGATCCGCGGCATCGTCACCCGCGAGGACTCCCAGATCATCCTCGTGGACACCCCGGGAGTGCACCGTCCCCGCACGCTCCTCGGAGAGCGGCTGAACGACCTCGTGCGCGAGACCCTCGGCGAGGTCGACGTGGTGGGCTTCTGCCTGCCCGCCGACCAGAAGATCGGCCCCGGCGACCGGTTCATCGCCGAGGACCTCGTCGAGATGCGCACCGGCCGACGGGGACCCCGCGTGGTCGCGATCGTCACCAAGATCGACCTGGTGGGGCGCGACGTACTGGCCGAGCACCTGATGAACGTCGACCAGCTCATGGACTTCGACGAGATCGTGCCGATCTCCGCCGTGAAGGGCGAGCAGATCGACGTGCTCATGGACGTCGTCACCCGGCAGCTCCCCGAGGGCCCGCAGCTCTATCCCGACGACCAGCTCACCGAGGAGACCCGCGACGACCGCATCTCCGAGCTGATCCGCGAGGCGGCGCTGGAGGGCGTGCGCGACGAGCTGCCGCACTCGATCGCCGTGGTCGTCGAGGAGGTCGTCGAGGTCGACCCCGACGGCGATGCGTTCACCCCGGTCGAGCCCGGCACCGGGCGGCTCGTGGTGAGGGCGACCCTGTTCGTGGAGCGCGACAGCCAGAAGGGCATCATCATCGGCCGCGGCGGATCGCGACTGAAGGAGGTCGGCTCCCGGGCGCGCAGCGAGATCAACGCGCTTCTGGGCAGGAAGGTGCACCTGGACCTGCGGGTCAAGGTCGCGAAGGAATGGCAGCGGGATCCGAAGCAGCTGGGTCGCCTGGGGTTCTGACGGCAGGCGGGCGAGGGCGGGCGGCCGTCCTCGCCCGGACGGAGCGCCGGCGAGGGCGACCGACTGGGCGGAGGACGACGGTGTCCTCCCACCGCGGAAGTTGTCCACATTTCTGGGGTTCGATGGCGGACCTGGGTGACTGCTGAGTACGGTAACGGTGATCCGTCCCACTCCTCGGAAGGCACCACCCATGCCCCGACGCCTCCTCAGCGCCGCCGCAGCCTGCACTCTCCTCCTCGGACTCGCCGCATGCGGTGAGGGTGGAGACGGTCCCGTGACCACGCCGCCGCCCAGCATCGACATCTCCGGATCGAGTGATGGGGGTGGGGACGACGGCGCCGCGAGCGATGGCGGAGGCGACGACGCGTCGCCGAGCGCGGCGCCCGAGGTGCCCGCGCCGGATCCTGCGGATTATCCGGGGATGGATGAGAACACCGAGGAAGGTGCGACTCAAGCTTTCAGGTATTACGTTGCGGTCTCTATGTGGGCACATCAGACTGGGGACGAAACCCTAACCAAGGGTATTGAGATAGATTCGTGCGAGGGCTGTCCCGGATTTACAGAGGACGTGCCGAAGCTCCAAGACCTCGGCAGATACTGGAGTGCATTCAAAGTCGAGGATGTCGCCACGACGCCGCACGCATCCGAAAATTTCGAGTATGAAATCGCGTACTCATTCACTATCCCTGCTCATGAGCGACCAAATATGGAGACGGGCGAGCCGGAGGATTATGACCCAGTAGAGTACTCTTTGATCGGGGGGATGGCCTGGACTTCGCAGGGGTGGAAGGTTGGAGGGCTCAAGGGGGAGTGGGGGCCTGATGTTCATAGTTCCACAGTGGGGTAAGCGGGTAGGGTGCACGACGATCTTCGCGCTTCTTGCTCTCGCCCTTTCTATGCTTTTTCAGAATGCTGCATATGCCGATCAGGAATCCAAGGGGAAGCTGGATGATTCGGGTGTTGGGGTGGGCCTGGAAGAAATGCATATCGTTCCAACGGGTGCGGATGGTGCTGGGGGTGATGAGGGCCCGGTACAGCCAGATGGCCGTCACGGGAAGGGCGCTCAGGCCAGCGCTCCTCCTAAGCCCCCACCGCGTTTCTATGACTTGATGCGTCGAGTCGAGGAGAAGCCTCGGTGGAACTGCACCCTGTCTGACGGTGGGGAGGGTCCGGTAGAAGGGGCTTGCCGCGCTGACCGCACCGTGTGCAATTCAGGGCCGAGCTACAGCATCAACTCGGGAGAGATCCTTGCTGTACCGGGGTCGGGCTCGCGGGGCAATCCGGGTGACGTCACGTACGAATCGATCACGCGGGACACGCAAACCGGGACTGATTCGAGCAATGGTTTCAGGTGCCGCCAGCCACTGGACTCGGCGCCCCGCGGCAACGCCGGCGCTGCACCTGCTGGAGAGTCGGCACCCGAACCGGTGGTGATCATCGTGACCCAGAGCGACTTCGCGAAGCTGCCGGTGAAACCGTCCGTGGCCAGTGCAGGGCCGGAACGGGGATGGCTGCCGGCCGGGATGGTCAATGTTCTCCACGCAGAGTCGGAGGCGCAGACCCTGCAGACGGAGCTGCTCGGCACCCCGGTGGCGGTGCGGGCGATCCCGACTTCGTATCACTGGGACCTCGGGGACGGGAACACGATCACCACTACGAAGCCGGGCAAGCCGTACCCGTCGGAGGAGGTGTCGGCGAAGTACTCGGGGGAGGGCTGGTACGACGTCACTCTGACCACGACCTTCGCCGGCCAGTTCTCCGTGGACGGCGGTGAGTGGCAGGACATCGACGGCACGATCGAGGTCGCCTCCGAACCGATCGCGCTCTACTCGAAGTCCCTCGAGTCCCGACTGGTGAACGGCGACGTGCCGGTGGACGAGGACGAGGATCCGTGGGTTCCCGAGCGTTCTCCGGAGACCGAAGGCCCTAAGGACCCCGACGCACGTCATCGCGAGATTTGAAGTCAGGGCCCGCATGGCAGTCGCGGGCTTGAACGCAGCATGCGTTGGGGTTGGGGATCGGGGCGATCGTCGGCGATGGGGTGTCGACGTCCCGGATGTTCGCATCGTGAGCCGCCCCGAGCGGCCTGCGAGACGGTGCTAACGTGGCCATCGTGCGTGGATCGCTGCTCCTGCTTAGACGCCGCGACGGGTCCTGAACCGCCGGGAACCTGTCGCGGCTGACGTGCTGTCCGGCGACCGGCAAACCCAGCGAGAAGGACCTGAGATGACTGACTCCACGAGCACCGCAAACACCGCGACCGTCGCCGCCGAGGCCGACCCCGCGACCCCCGTCGTCGGCACCACGGGCGACGCGCCCCAGCACCCCTCGGGCATGCCTACCCACAAGTACCTGCCCTTCCACGAGCAGATCCAGGTCGAGCTCCCCGACCGCACCTGGCCCACCCGCCGCATCACCCGCGCCCCCCGCTGGTGTGCGGTCGACCTGCGCGACGGCAACCAGGCCCTCATCGATCCCATGAACTCCGAGCGCAAGCTGCGCATGTTCGAGCTCCTGGTGAAGATGGGCTACAAGGAGATCGAGGTCGGTTTCCCGTCGGCCTCCAAGACGGACTACGACTTCGTGCGCACCCTCATCGAGGAGGACCGTATCCCGGAGGACGTGTCGATCCAGGTCCTCACCCAGTCCCGCGAGCACCTCATCGAGCGCACCTACCAGGCGATCTCGGGCGCCAAGCGCGCCGTCGTCCACCTCTACAACTCCCCCTCGGTCGTGCAGCGCGACGTCGTCTTCCGCGCCGACGAGGACGCCGTGCTCGACATCGCCGTGCAGGGCGCGCTGCTGTGCAAGAAGTACGAGGAGACGATCCCGGACACGGCCGTCACCTATCAGTACTCCCCGGAGTCCTACACCGGCACCGAGCTCGAGTACGCCCTGCGCGTGTGCAACTCCGTCATCGACGTCATCAAGCCCACGCCGCAGAACAAGATGATCATCAACCTGCCGGCGACCGTCGAGATGGCGACCCCGAACGTCTATGCCGACTCGATCGAGTGGATGCACCGCCACCTCGATCGCCGCGACTCGATCGTCCTGTCCCTGCACCCCCACAACGACCGCGGCACCGGCGTGGCCGCCGCCGAGCTCGGCTACCTGGCCGGCGCCGACCGCATCGAGGGCTGCCTGTTCGGCAACGGCGAGCGCACCGGCAACGTCGACCTCGTGACGCTGGGCCTGAACCTGTTCAGCCAGGGCATCGACCCGCAGATCGACTTCTCCGACCTCGACGAGGTGCGCCGCACCGTCGAGCACTGCAACCAGATGCCCGTCCCCGAGCGCAGCCCCTACGGCGGCGACCTCGTGTTCACCGCCTTCTCCGGCTCCCACCAGGACGCCATCAAGAAGGGCCTCGAGCGCATGGAGACCGACGCCGAGAAGGCCGGCAAGGCCGTCGACGACATGGTCTGGCGCGTGCCCTACCTGCCCGTGGACCCCAAGGACCTCGGCCGCTCCTACGAGGCCGTGATCCGCGTGAACTCGCAGTCCGGCAAGGGCGGTATGGCCTACCTGCTGCGCACCGAGCACGGGCTGGACCTCCCGCGCCGCCTGCAGATCGAGTTCTCCGGCATCGTCCAGCAGAGGACCGACTCGGACGGCGGCGAGGTCAGCCCCGAGGCACTGTGGGACGTGTTCTCCGACGAGTACCTGCCGGCGAAGGACGACTCGCGCCGCTGGGGCCGCTACAGCTTCCGCGACGTGCGCCAGGAGTCCGCGGGCGACGGCGCCGACCGCATCACCGTCACCCTCGTCGTCGACGGCGAGGAGCACGAGATCACCGGCATCGGCAACGGCCCGCTGGACGGCTTCGTCAAGGCGCTGGCCGAGCGGAAGATCGACGTGCGCATCCTCGACTACGCCGAGCACGCCCTGACCGAGGGCGACGACTCCCTCGCCGCGTCCTACATCGAGTGCGAGATCGACGACCGCATCTTCTGGGGCGTCGGCATCGACGGCTCGATCACCCGCGCCTCCCTCGAGGCGATCACCTCCGCGCTGAACCGCAACGCCCGCTCCCGGTCCTGAGCAGGCCGGGCCGGGTGCGGATGCGCCCTGCACCGCGGCATCGGGGACCCGACCGGCACAACCGGGTGCGATGGATCCCCGATGCGGGCGACGAGATCGACGGGAGGTACCACTTCGGTGTTACCTACCGTCGATCAACTCCGGGGGAGTGGTGCGGATCGTCGATCAACCAGTGAGGCCAGCGGCGCCGCCGCTCAGCGTGTTGATGCGTCGCCGTCCTCGCGCAGGTCGTCCTCGGTGAGGATCGGCATCTCGCCGGTCAGTGTCGCATGGGTGGGCGTGGGCAGCTCCCAGCCCGGCGCCTCGTCGATCGGCTGCGGCTCCCCGGCAGGGCGGGAGCGGGCGGTGAGGGTGACGCCGGCGCTCGCGACGACCACCAGCACGGCCGCCGCGACGCGGAGCGGAGTGATCTCCTGGCTCAGCAGGAGGACGCCCGCGAACAGCGCGACCACCGGCTCGAGGCTCAGCATGATGCCGAAGACGTGACGGGGCAGGCGGCGCAGCGCGGCGAGCTCGAGCGTGTACGGCAGCACGGAGGCGAGCAGCGCAGTGCCCAGCGCGATCAGCAGCAGGCGCGGCTCGGCGATGCCGGTGACGGCGCCGGGCGCGCCGAGCGGCAGCACGGCCAGGGCGCCGATCAGCATGGCGACGGCGAGGCCGTCCTGCCCGGGCACGATGCGTCCCACATGCGCGCTGGCGAGCACGTAGAGCGCCCAGTACACCGCCGCGACCAGGGCGAAGACGACGCCGAGCACGTCCAGGGAGGCCGCACCGGTGAGGGACTCGAACCCGAACAGGCTCACGCCTCCCAGTGCGAGCAGCACCCACAGCAGATCGGTGCGGCGCGTGGACAGCAGCGCGGAGAGCACGAGCGGTCCGAGGAACTCGATCGCCACCGCCGTGCCCAGCGGGATCCTGTCGATCGAGGCGTAGAAGGCTCCGTTCATCCCGCCGACCGCCACGCCGAAGGCGGCCACCCCCAGCCACTGCTGCCGCGTGAAGCGGTGCACCTTCGGGCGCACGATCACGATCAGCACAGCCGCGGCGAGGCCCAGTCGCAGCGCGGTCGTGCCCCAGGAGCCGATCGCCGGGAAGAGCTGAGTGGCCAGAGCCGCCCCGAACTGGAGCGAGATGCACGAGCCGAGGATGAACAGGATCGGCGTGATCGGCACGCCGCCGGAGTGGGCGCCGCCGCCGACGCCTGCGGTCGCCGTGGTCGAGGAGGTGGAAGAGCTGGTCACGACTCCACTCTGCCCCCGCCGTCCAGCCGGGTCCAGCGAATGTTCTCGACGTGTACCGTGAAGCAGACATGGCCGATCGGGAAGGATGCGCATGCTGAACCTGCACCGGCTCTTCCTCCTGCGGGAACTGCGCAGGCTGGAGACGATGTCGGCGATCGCGCGGGAGCATTCGATGTCTCCGTCGGCCGTCTCCCAGCAGCTGTCCCAGCTGGAGAGGGAGTCCAAGGTCACCCTGTTCGAGCAGGCCGGACGCCGCGTCGTCCTCACGGACGCGGGCGCACGGCTGGCCCGTCGGGCCGAGGAGATGCTCGGGCTGATGGAGACGGCCGAGGCCGAGCTCGTCAGCGCCCAGGGCGAGGCCGGGGGAGTGCTCCGCGTCGCCTCCTTCCAGACACCGCTGATCGCGCTCGCGCCGGTGGCGGTGAGCGTGCTGGAGCAGCGTCACCCAGACCTGCGGATCGAGATCGCCCAGCGCGAGGTCGAGGAGGCCTACGAGGGGCTGCTCGCGCACCGGTTCGAGGTGATCCTCGGCGAGGACTATCCCGGCGGTCAGCAGGTCGTCCGTCGTGGCACCGACCGGGAGGACCTCCTGCAGGACCCGCTGCTGCTGGTGCTCCCCGACCACGGCCCCGTCTCCCGGGCGCGACGCCTCGAGGACCTCGCCGAGATGCCCTGGGCGCTCGACCCGGAGGACACCCGCACCGGGGCATGGGAGCGCACCTACCTCCGCTCGGCGGGGATCGAGCCGTGGGTCCGCTTCGACACCCCCGACCCTCTCCTGCAGGTGCACCTGGTCCGCTCCGGCCATGCCGCGGCTTTCGTACCCGGCCTGATCGCCGCCGAGCACCTCGGCGGCACCCGGGTGCTGCGCCTGCCCGGCGACCCCCACCGCGGCCTCTACACCGCGGCGCGCGCAGGAGCGCGCGAGCATCCCTCGCTGCTCGCCTTCCGGGCCGCGCTGCTCGAGGCGGCCGACGCACTCGGCGACCTCCCCGGACTGGAGCGGCTCGGGGCTTGAGAGTCGGCCCGACGCCCCGCCGCTCCTCCTTTCGGCGGACACCGTCCTGAACGGCTTCCGTCGTCCGCCTTCGCGAGCTCCATGGTGCTCACGGCCTGCCTCTCCGCCGCGTCTTCGCCGTCGGCCGCAGGGGCTGCGAGGCGGCCGAGGGGCGGGCGCGCCGAGCGGCCGATCGCCGCGCCCGCGACCCCGCCGGCGCGCGGCACGACCCGCCTCAGTCGACCTGCGGGAAGCCCTTCCTCGCGGCCTCCGCGATCCGGTTCAGCTGCTTGCGGTCCGAGAGCGCGCCGAGCACGCCGCCGAGGCCCGGGATCGCCTTGCCGAACAGACGCGCCGAGCGCAGGCCGAATCGTCGGATGAGCCGCCCGCCGACCGCGGAGACCACGGCCGAGTGCGGGGACGCGGGGAGCCTCCCCGCCACGCCGCGGGCGGCGGCGCCGGCGACGGGGCTCAGGCCGATGTTCCTCAGCACGTCCCCGGACTCCTCGCCGAGCAGCGTCGCGAGCACCCGCACGCGCACCTCCTCGTCGTCCAGGTCGTAGCCGCGCACGACGGCGATCGCGCCGACCATGCGCGTGGCCTGGATGTAGAACTCCATCACGTTGGTGGGCAGCAGGACCGGCAGGGTCACCACGCCCCCGAGCCCGGTGAGGAAGCCGCCGGCGGTGACGCCCCGGAGGTGCCTGCGGACGATCCGGCGCACCGCCTTCTCCGGCCGCTTCCGGGCCCGGCCGCGCTGCGCCTTCCTCGCGACGTCGGCGGCCGAGGAATAAGTGAGCTTCCCGTCCAGGCCGATGTCGCGGACGGTGTCGATCATGCGCTGCACGGCGCCGTTCGGGCTCGTCTGCGCTTTCTCGGTGCGGGCCTCGCGCATCGCGTCGCGGGCGGTGCTCTTGGCGGTGTGGTCGCGGCGCAGCATGCCGAAGATCCCCATGGGCGTCCTCCTGGTCGTCGGTGTCCGGCGGTCGGTGTCGCGCCCTCGCGGCGGGTGCGGCACGAGGCCCATCATGCCGTGCCGGGACCGCCCGGGCGTGCAGGCGGACCACGCGGTGGGGAGTCCGACGGGGCCGGGTGCGGCGTGGCGCCGTCAGGCGGGAGCGGGGTGCGAGCCGTCGAGTGCGTCGCTGGGCCCGGCGGGCTGAACAGGGCGATCATCGA
>NZ_KV788714.1:0-13290 GCF_001807385.1 Brachybacterium sp. HMSC06H03
CGACCATCACGGTCGCGGGCCCTCGTGCATCCTCGGGGGCGACGGGCGCCGCGTGCGCCGGATCGCCGGGCCGCCGGGTCGCCGGGTCGGCCCCGCAGCGCGGCTCCACTTGGGCTTCACAGTCGTTCATCCCACCTGGCCGCCGGGGAGGCGGCGACCTAGTGTGACCGCATCCCCGACGTCCCCCGATGAGGAGCTGCCGTGCACATCCAGACCGCCGCCGTGCACACCCTGCGCGATTTCGAGCACGGAGCGGTCGTCCCGCCGGTGCACCTGGCCTCGACCTTCGAGCTCGACCCCGCCACCGAGGACGGCGCCTACGCCTACCAGCGCGGGGCGAACCCCACCCGCGCCCAGCTGGAGCAGGTCCTCGCAGCGCTGGACGGCGCCCGCCACGGCTTCGCCTTCGCCTCCGGCATGGCCGCGACCGCCGCCTCGCTGACCACCCTCGAGGTCGGCGACGAGGTGATCCTCCCCGCGAGCGTCTACGGCGGTACCTATCGCCTGGTCGACCTCGTGCTGCCGGGACGGGGCATCACCGGCCGCTTCGTCGCGGACCTCGCCGAGCTCACCGACGAGGACTTCACCCCCGCCACGCGCGCCGTCTTCGTCGAGACCCCCGCGAACCCGACCCTGCGCATCACCGACCTGCGCCGCATCGTCGAGCTCGCCCACCGCCACGACGCCCTCGTGATCGTGGACAACACCTTCATGACGCCCGTGCTGCAGAAGCCGCTCGCGCTCGGCGTCGACATCGTCGTGCAGTCCGCCACGAAGTACCTCGCCGGTCACTCCGACCTCCTCGCCGGGGCCGTCACCACCGACGACGACGGGCTCGCCGACGCGCTCCGCCTCGCCCAGAAGGCCCAGGGCGGGGTGCTCGGCCCGCAGGACTCCTTCCGCCTGATCCAGTCGATCAAGACCCTCCCGCTGCGCCTGGAGCGCCAGCAGGCGAACGCCGAGGCGATCGTGGAGCATCTTCGCGGTCACGAGCGCATCGCCCGGGTCTGGTACCCCGGCTCGCACAGCGAGGAGGAGGCGCGCCTGCACGACGCCCAGGCCACGGGCCGCGGCGCCGTGCTCTCCTTCGAGCTCGCCGACGGTCTGGACCGCGTCGCCTTCCTGCGCGCCCTGCGCTACCCGGCCTACGCGGTGAGCCTCGGCGGCGTCGAGTCGCTGATCTGCCGCCCCGCCACCATGACCCACGAGGCGATGACCCCCGAGGCCCAGGCTGCGGCGGGCATCAGCACCGAGATGCTGCGCCTGAGCGTCGGCATCGAGGACCTCGCCGATCTCCTCGAGGACCTCGACCAGGCCCTCGCCGCCGCCGGCTGATCCTCCCGGTCCGCTTTCAGAACCTTTTCGCGGGCCGGGTCACGCTTCGCTCACGGCGCAGGCCGTGCCCAGGCATATCTCGGGAACGGCCGATAGGCTGAGGCGGTCGGTCCGGTGGATTCTCCCGCAGACCCGTGGGCTCCGCCGTCGACCCCCGATCATTCCCACGTGAGGAGTCCCATGGCACGCCACAACATCGTGTTCGGCCGTGACCAGGCAGTGCAGCAGGGCGGCAGCGCGTACAGCGGCCCCCGCTTCGGCCAGGCCGCGCAGTCCGGACCCGCCCCCGACACCCAGTGGTCCTCCGGCTTCGGCCAGCAGGGCGGCGACCAGCTCGAGGCGATGTACGCCCGCCCGGCCGCCACCGGTCACGACACCGGTCGCATGACCATGCGCGATGCGCTCAACGCCATCAGCGCGACTCTCGGCGTGATCATCGTGGTCGGCTTCGCGGTCGCGATGACGCCGCTCGCCCTCGGCCTCGTCGCCGGCGACCAGGGGGTCCAGGCGGGCCTCGCGCTCACCGGCGTCGCGACCCTCGTCGGCCTGATCGGCGGACTCGTCCTGTCGCTGGTCAACATCTTCAAGAAGCAGCCCTCGCCGATCCTGGTGCTCGCCTACGCGGCCTCCGAGGGCCTGTTCCTCGGCGGGCTCAGCGGGACGATGGAGTTCATCTACCCCGGCATCGCGATGCAGGCCGTGGTCGGCACCCTCGCGGTGGCCGCCACCGTGCTGGTCCTCTTCCGGGTCGGCGTCCTGCGCACCTCCCCGCGCCTGAACAAGATCTTCTTCGTCGCGATGGTCGCGTACCTGCTGTTCGGGCTCGTGAACATCGGCTACCTGCTGCTCTCCGGGCAGAGCCTTCGCGACGGCGTGCTCGGCCTCGTCATCGGCGGCCTCGCCGTCGTCATGGCCTCCTACTCGCTGGTGATGGACTTCGAGGACGTCCAGCGCTCCGTCGAGGCGGGCACGCCGCGGAAGTACGCCTGGCGCCTCGGCTTCGGCATCGCCGTGACCATGGTGTGGCTGTACGTCGAGGTGCTGCGGATCCTGATGATCCTGCGCGGCAACGACTGACGCCACCGCGCGACGCCGCCGGCGTCGCACTGCGTATGCTGAACGGCGGGTCTCCTCGGGGGCCCGCCGTTCTGCCGCCCGGCGCTCGACCATGCAGGAGGAGACCACCGATGGGACTGTGGCAGTGGGTGCTCGACAACTGGGCCCTGGTGTGGACCTATCTCTACGTCGGCATCGATGTCGTCCTGCGGCTGATCAGCCTGGTCGTCGTCCCCCGGAACCGTCGGCCCGGCTCGGCGCTCGCCTGGCTGCTGGCGATCATGGTGCTGCCGATCGTCGGCTTCCCGCTGTTCCTGCTGCTGGGCCGCTCCCAGCTCCCGAAGCGCCGGCTCGCGAAGCAGAGGGCCGTGAACCGGCTGCTGCGGGTGCGGGCCCACGAGATCCCTGACAGCGAGCTCGACGAGGACGCGCCCAGCTGGCTGCAGTCCGCCGTGCAGCTGAACCGCGAGCTCGGCGCCTTCCCGCTGACCGGAAAGAACTCGGCCGAGCTCGAGATCGACTACGACACCTCGATCGCGCGGATGGCCGAGGACATCCGCGCCGCGCGCGAGAGCGTCCACGTGCTCTTCTACATCATGGGCCTCGACGAGGTCACCGAGGACTTCTTCGAGGCGCTCGCGGAGCGGGCCGACGCCGGCGTGACCGTGCGGGTGCTGTACGACCACTGGGGCGCGGTCAGCCACCGCGCCGTGTACCGCGCGATGCGGCAGAAGCTCGACGCCCACGGCATCCAGCACGCCCCGATGATGCCGATCCGCCTGTTCCGCGACGGCGCCTTCCAGCGCCCGGACCTGCGCAACCACCGCAAGATGGTCATCGTCGACGGCGAGGTCGGCTGGATGGGCAGCCAGAACCTCATCGCCGCCCACTACGACAAGCCCGCGAACATCCGCCGCGGCCTGCACTGGCAGGAGACGATGGCCCGCTTCCGCGGCCCGATCGTCTCGGAGCTGAACCTGCTGTTCGCCTCCGACTGGTACTACGAATCCGACGAGATGCTCGACGAGCAGACGCTGGTGAGGCCCTCGCCGGACACCACCGGCACCTACGAGTGCCAGCTCGTGCCCAGCGGACCCGGCTTCGTCGAGGAGAACAACCTGCTGCTGTTCAACCAGCTGTTCTACTCGGCCACCCGGCGCATCGTCGCGGTCTCGCCCTATTTCGTGCCCGACGAGTCGATGCTCTCCGCCCTCATCACCGCCGCGCGGCGCGGGGTCGAGGTGGAGCTGTTCGTCTCCGAGATCGGCGACCAGTTCCTGGTCTTCCACGCCCAGCGCTCCTACTACTCGACGCTGCTGGACGCGGGGGTGAAGATCTGGCTCTACCGCGCCCCGACGATCCTGCACGCCAAGCACGTCACGATCGACGACTCGGTCAGCGTGGTCGGCTCCTCCAACATGGACATGCGCTCGTTCCTGCTGCAGATGGAGTGCTCGCTGATGGTGGGCGGCACCGACTTCATGGAGAAGATGCGCGAGGTGGAGGACACCTACCGCTCCCGCAGCCGGCAGCTGACGCGCGAGGAGTGGGAGTCCCGGCCCCGGACCATGCAGGTCATCGACAACCTCTGCCGCCTCGCCTCCTCCGTGGTGTGAGGGAGCGCCCCGGCCGAGCGGCGGGCCCGGGCAGGGGAGGAGCTCAGGCGACGCCGGTGAGGGACTCCAGGGCCTCGGCGGCGGCCTCCTCGTGCTCGGCGACGCCGACCGCGGTCTCGAGCATGAACACGCTCGGACCCTGCGGGGTGTCCAGCACGATGACCGTCAGGCTGGTCGCGGAGGTCTTCTCCATCGGGGCCTTCGCGAAGTTCACGGTCGCGGTGGTGCGATAGCCGGGCAGGCCCGCGATCGTCACCGGTTCGGTGACCTGGTCGTCGAGCGTGCGCCCCTCGGTGTCGCCCCAGATCGACGCGGCGAAGTAGCACGCGACGATCTTCTCGGAGGCGACCTCGTCGCCCGGGTACTCGATGCCGGGCTGCCATTCGACGGCGCCGACGAACATCCCCGAGTACCAGCCGTCCTCGACCTGCGCGTAGGCGCCCTGGGCGTCGTTCACGTACGCGACGCCGCGGGGCGTCTGCCGCTGGTCGTAGACCGCGGGCGGGATGAACTGCAGGCCCCCGCCGCGCAGCTTCCCGGAGGGGTTGTCGCCGGCGCGCTCCATGGTCTCCGGCTGCCAGCAGCGCTCCTCCTCGACCTCGCCCGTCGGGGTCGACGACGCGCTCGCCGAGGCGCTCGACGGGTCCGTCGTGGTCGCGGTCCCGCCGGCGGAGGGATCGCCGCCGTTCCCGCGCAGCACGAGATAGCCGATCGTGCCGCCGACGATCAGCAGGAACACCGCGGCGAAGGCGATCCCGCCGATCAGCAGCGGCGTCGCCCGGCCGCCGCCCCCGCCGGGGGTGGCGGGCTGGGTGGAGGTGAACTGCGGTCCGGTGTGCACGGCTGCTCCTGCAGGGGGATCGGGACGCGGTCGGTCACTCGACGACGTCGAGGCTCGCGATGATGTCCTCGAGGTTCTGGACATGCTCGGGCTGGTCGGCGGCGACGTCGCTGGCCAGGGCGCTGGGGCCGTTCGGCGTCTCCACGACGATCGACGTGACGATCGAGGCGCTCGAGGTGTCCAGCACCTCGGGGTCCTCGAAGTGGTAGGTGGCCTGGACGATCCAGGCGGCGGTGCCGTCCACCGTCATCACCTCGGAGCGGTAGTCGGTCACCTCCGGGTGCTCGCCGAAGTGGGAGACGACCCCGGAGGTGGTCGCGTAGCACTGGAAGATCGCGACGGCCGCGGCCTCGAGACCGGGATAGCCGCCCTCGTCCTCGGGGAAGGTGACCCGGCCGAGGTTCACGACGCTGTACCAGCTGCCCTCGACCCGTCGGCCGTCGGCCGCGAGCTCGGTGAGATAGGGCAGGGAGTGGACGGCCCAGCCGTCGCCCCAGCCCTCGGGGCTGGTGTACTCCAGCCCGCCGCCGCGCACCTTGCCCGCGCCGGAGGGCTGCGGCGGGGTCGTGTTCTGCGGGACCGTGCACTCGGTGGTGGGGGCCTGGGTGAAGATCGGCGGGGGAGGGGCGATGTCCGGGTCCTCGGGATCGGGGACGTACTCGGACTGGCCCTCGGCGCTGCGGGGCCCGGCCGAATAGGCCGACGGGTCCGGATCCTCGAGCACGGAGCGGAAGACGGTCTGGGAGAGGATCAGCGCCAGCACGAGCAGGATGACGACCGAGCCGCCGATCACGGCGATCATCGTCAGCCGGGTGCGGTGGCGGGCGCGCTCGCTCGGCTCGCCGAGGGTCGCCGGCCCGTGGTCCTCGCCGAAGTCGGGGAGTCCCGTCGGGGAGGACGAGGAGGCGAAGTCGGGCAGGGGGGCGCTCTCGGGCGCGCCCTCGCCGTGCGGCTCCTGCGTCATCGGCACCTCCCCTGTCCCGGGCCCTGTCCCCGGTCGCCTCCCGGCGGGGTCCCCGTGACCCCCGTCCGGGGGAGATTGTCCCACGACCGGGCGCGTCCGCCGGGCATCCGGGCCGCCGCGTCCCGGCAGCGGGATGCCAGGGAGGGTTGGTACTCTCCGCTCACGGGTCACCCGGGACCCGGTCCACTCGTCGGATGGAGATCGCATGCGCCCGCCCCTCGTCCTGTCCATCGCCGGATCGGAGTCCGACGGCGCCGCCGGCGTCCAGGCGGACCTGAAGACCTTCACGGCGCTGGGCTCCTACGGTGCGAGCGCCGTGACGATGGTGGTCTCCGCGTCCCCGCAGGGCGTGCGCGGGGTGCACCCGCTGCCGCCCGAGGTGGTGCGCTCCCAGATCGACGCGGTCTCCGAGGAGCTGCTGCTGGACGCGACGAAGATCGGCTCGCTGGGCAGCGCCGCCGTGGTCGCCGAGGTCGTGGCCGCGCTGCGCGCCCATCGTGAGCGCTTCGGGACCGTGGTGCTGGACCCGGTGATGGTCAGCGCAGACGGCACGGCGCTGATCTCGGCGGAGGGCGCCGCAGCGATCGAGCACGACCTGCTCCCGCTCGTGGACGTGCTGGTGCTGACCATGAGGGAGTCCGCGCAGCTGCTGCGCCGGGCGGTGGCGACCTCGATCGAGGAGATGCGCGAGCAGGCGCTCGCGCTCGTCGCGAAGGGGCCCCGCTCCGTCCTTATCACGGGCGGGTCGCTCCCGGGCGACGAGGTCGTGGACGTGCTGGTCCATCCCGGCGGCACGGATCTGCTGCGGGGGCAGCGGATCGAGGGCCGGGCGCTGCGCGGAGCGGGCACGACCCTGTCGGCCGCGCTGACTGCCCAGCTCGCACGGATCGCCGAGTTCGACCGGGCGGGGGAGCTGCAGGAGATCGGCGAGTCGGGCACGGACGACGACATGCCCACGATCGTCGCCTCGGCGCGCGAGTTCGTGGCGAGCGCGAGCGAGAACGCGCAGGACTGGCGCCTCTCCCGCACCGCCGGCGGCCACGGCCCGGTGAACCACCTCATCACCCTCGGCAAGGACTGAGCGACGTACTGGCGAGGGACGAGCCGGTAGGAGCTCGGTCGAGAGGACAGGGACTGAGCCGGGCAGAGAGCCCGGCCCGCCGCCGGCCCCGCCGAGCCCCGCTCGCTGACATCCCTGCACCGTCGGGACATGGTCGGCTGCTGGCGTGTGGCGTGCCGCTACGCCTATACAGGCGTACTGGTACGCCATGCGCCATCTCCCGACCGGAGCCACCGGCGCCGGCCGGGCCGCTCGGAAGCGCGGGCCCGCCTCCTGGTGCCGCGCGCGGTCAGAGCAGCCCCAGCGCCTCCTTCAGCGCGAGCATCCGGCCGGCGGACTCCCGCACCCGCTGCTCCTGCTCCTCGCCGCGCCCTGCCCATTCCTCGATCGCGTCGACGAGCTCGCCGGTCAGCGACGGGTCGGCGGTGAGCACCGCGTCGCCGCCCGCCTCGAGCAGCCGGGTCGCCCGCTCGGCGACGGGGACGTCGGCGACGGCCTGCGCGGCGCCGATGTCGTCGGTGACCACGAGCCCCTCGAAGCCGAGGCCGTCGCGCAGCAGGTCCTGGATCGCGGCGGCGGAGAACATCGCCGGGACGTCCGGCTCGATCCGCGGGTAGATCGCGGAGGACATCATCACCAGCTGCGCGCCGGCGTCGATCCCGGCGCGGAAGGACTCGAGGAACGGGTCCTCGGGCCCGGTGGTCGTGTCCTCGATCCCCTCGGCGGAGAAGTCGGTGTTCTGCTCCACCCTGCCCAGGCCCGGGAAGTGCTTCAGCGTCGCGCCGATGCCCTGCTCTGACAGCGCCTCGACCGCGGTGGTCACGCAGTCGGCGACCTGCTCGGGATCGGTGCCGAAGCCGCGGTCCAGCCCGCCCACGGGCTCGTTCGCGTCGCCGAGCTCCGGGTCGACGACGTCGGCGACGGGGGAGAGGGCCACGTGCAGCCCCAGCGCGGAGAGGTCCTCGCCGATGCTCGTGTACGCGTCGGCCACCGCCTGCGGACCCTCGGCGCCGAGGGTCTCGGCCGAGGCCGTCTCCCGTGCCGCGTCGCCCCGCAGCATCCGCACCTGGCCGCCCTCCTGGTCCACGGCCAGCAGCGGCGGCAGCTCGGGGCGGGCGAGCGAGAGGGCGGAGTCGACGACGGCGTCGACCTGCTCGGCGCTCTCCCACACCTGCAGCAGGAAGATCCCTCCGGCGTGGTGCTCCTCGAACGTCGCGGTCGGGATCTCGGAGCCGGCGGCGATGCCGACGAGGACCAGCTGTCCGGCGATCTCGCGCGGCGAGAGCCCCTCGAGCAGCTGCTCGGCGACGCTCGACGGGGCGGTCGTCGTCGGCTCCTCGCCGTCGGACGGGTCGCCGTCGGACGGGGCGGTGCCGCCGTCACCGCCGTCGGAGGGGGCCGCGCCCCCGCCGCCGCTGCCCGGGGAGGTGGCGTCCTCCTCAGGGGAGGTGCAGGCGGCGAGAGCGGCCGCGGGGGCGAGGGCGAGCAGGTGACGACGTCGCATACCGCCAGTGTTCCATGCACGCAGCGGGCCCGTCGGACCGGGTCCCCGTGCCCGGCGCTCGCCGTATCGTGTCCTCCATGAGCGACCAGATCCTCCCGCAGGACCATCCGCACGCCGCGCGGCTCGAGAACGGCACCGGCACCTCGCTGGCCGAGTGGACGGACCGGCTCGACGCGGCCGGCGGGCGCGACCTCGACCACACCGCGATCGCGCGGATGCTGGTGGAGCGGTGGGAGGTCGAGGAGTGGTGGGCGCAGGGCGTCACCGTCGCCTACGAGCAGGTCATCGGGCGCCGCGTGGTGGGGCAGAGCTGCGACGGGGACTTCTCCGCCTCCGCCTCCCGCACCGTGCCCGGCACGCCGACGCAGGTGCGCGACCGCTGGGACGCGTTCATGACCGATGCCCGCCGCGACGGCCTCGGTCTCGAGGAGCCCTCGCTCAGCGACACCGCGACGTGGCGCTACTGGCGCGCGGCCGTCGCCGACGGCAGCCGCGTCTCGGTGAACATCACCGCGAAGGACGAGGGCCGCAGCACCCTCGGCATCGAGCACAAGGGCCTGGAGACGGCCGACGCGCGGACCGCCTGGAAGGACGCGTGGAAGGGCGTGCTCGGCGAGTTCACCGCGCTCCCCGCCACGACGAGCACCGGGCAGGGCGACCGGTGACGGACCCCGCCCCCACGACCGACCGGACCACGACCACGGAGATCCTCACGATGACCGACAGCACCGACCAGGCCGAGCGCACCGCGCAGCTCCCCGCCCCCGACGGCAGCACCGACCCGCACGCCTGGCTGGAGGACGTCACCGGCGAGGAGGCGCTGGACTGGGTGCGCGAGCGCAACGCCCGCGCCGAGTCCGCACTGGAGAGCGTCCAGGACCCCGCCGATCCCGACGGCGCCCCGCTCGCGGAGACCCTGCAGGGGCAGATCCGCGAGATCCTCGACGCGAAGGACCGCATTCCCGGCGTCGTCAAGCGCGGCGAGCACCTCTACAACGTCTGGACCGACGCCGAGCACGAGCGCGGGCTGTGGCGACGCACCACGATGGAGTCCTACCGCACGGACGAGCCCGAGTGGGAGATCCTGCTGGACGTCGACGCGCTGAACGAGGCCGAGGGCGAGGACTGGGTGTGGCACGGCGCGCGCCTGCTCCGCCCGGAGGGCCTGGCCGACGGGGAGCCCTACCGCCGCGCCCTGGTAGCGCTCTCCCACGGCGGCTCCGACGCGGACGTCACGCGCGAGTTCGACCTCGAGACCCTCTCCTTCGTCCCCGAGTCCGAGGGCGGCTTCGTGCGCCCCGAGGCCAAGGGCTCCCTGTCCTGGATCGACGAGGACACCGTCTGGGCCTGCACCGACTTCGGCGAGGACACCATGACCAGCTCCGGCTACGCCCGCCAGGCCCGGATCTGGCGACGCGGCACGCCGCTGGACGAGGCGGAGCTCGTCCACGAGATCCCCGCCTCGGACATGGCGGTCTTCGCCGCGCACGACCACACCCCCGGCTGGGAGCGGGACTGGATCGTCGAGGCCCACGCCTTCTACGACCAGACCGTGCACGTCGTGGACCGCTCCGCGACCCCGCCGGAGCTGACGACCGTCGAGGTGCCCCGCGACCTCGAGGCGACCGCGCACAGGGACCTGGGGATCTTCAGCCCCCGCAGCGACTGGCAGGTGGGGGAGGACGTCTACCCGGCCGGATCCCTCGTCGTCGGCGACTTCGCCCGCTTCCAGGCCGGCGAGCCCGAGCTGCACATGCTCTTCGAGCCCACCGCCTCCACCTCCCTCGCGGACATGACCATCACCCGCACCGCCGTGGTCCTCTCCATCCTCGAGGACGTCGTGCACCGCCTCGAGGTCCACACCCGCGACGAGCACGGGCAGTGGGTGCGCCGGGATCTGTACCCCGAGCTGCGCGGCTCGATCGGCGTCTCCGCCGTCGATGCCGACGAGAGCGACGAGATCTGGGTGACCGTCACCGACTTCATCGAGCCGACCGCCCTGCTGCTCGGGGACCTCTCCGAGGTCGCCGTCGGCGGCGAGCCGACGGACCTCGAGCCGGTGAAGTCCGCCCCGGCCCGCTTCGACGCCGAGGGGCTCGAGGTCACCCAGCACTTCGCCACCAGCGACGACGGCACGCGCATCCCGTACTTCGAGATCTCGCAGGTACGCCAGGAGGGGCAGGAGCCCGGCCCGCGACCCACCCTGCTGTACGGCTACGGCGGCTTCGAGATCTCCCTGACCCCGTCCTACCTCGGCGCGATCGGGAAGACCTGGCTCGAGCGGGGCGGCACCTACGTGCTCGCCAACATCCGCGGCGGCGGCGAGTACGGCCCCGCCTGGCACCAGGCGGCGCTGAAGGAGGAGCGCCACCGCGCCTACGAGGACTTCTCCTCGGTCGCGAAGGACCTCGTCGAGCGCGGCGTCACCGACCGCGACCACCTCGCGGTGCGCGGCGGCTCCAACGGCGGCCTGCTCACCGGGAACATGCTCACCCAGTACCCGGAGCTGTTCGGCGCGGTGATCATCCAGGTGCCGCTGCTGGACATGAAGCGCTACAGCCACCTGCTGGCCGGAGCGTCGTGGATGGCGGAGTACGGCGACCCCGACACCGAGGACTGGGAGTTCGTGCGCACCTTCAGCCCGTACCACCTGCTCTCCGAGGAGAGGGCCGCGGACTACCCGCCCACCTTCGTGCTCACCTCCACCCGCGACGACCGCGTCCATCCCGGCCACGCCCGGAAGTTCACCGCGGCGCTCGAGTCGCTCGGCGCCGACGTGCGCTCCTGGGAGAACATCGAGGGCGGGCACGGCGGCGCGGCGAACAACGAGCAGGCGGCGCGGATGAACGCGCTGCTGTACACCTTCCTGTGGGACACGATCGGCAGTGCGACGGGCAGCGGTGCGACGGGCGGCGACGCATGAGAAGCCCCGTGCCCCGTCGGACGCGATGAGAGGACGGCGATGAGCGAGGAGCCCCGCACCTCCCGGACCCCCACGTCCGGGCTGCCCGCCCTGCCCCTGCCCCGCCGGATCGCGCCCTGGGCGCGGCCGGTCGAGATCATCGAGCGCGCCACGCAGGACGAGCTGCTGCAGATCCGCAACGACCTGATGACCGTCTACCGCGAGGTGGAGGGGGAGGGGCCGGAGCTGTTCCCGCTGCGCTACGCCCGCGCGACCCCGCGCCGTCCCCGCCGGGTGCGGGGAGCGGACGGGAGCCCCCCGCCCGAGTCCCTCAGCCCCGAGGTGCCGGTCCTGATCCTGCCCGACGGTCCGGCGCGGGCCTCGGTGCTGCCCTACGACGTGCTGCGCCGCAGCCTCGCCGCGCGCGGGGTGGACGTGCTGATGATGGAGCATCGCGGCGTCGGCTTCTCCCGGCTGGACGCCGTCGGGGAGGACCTGCCCGCCCGGGCGATCACGCTGCGGGAGGTGGTGCGGGACGTGCTCGCCGTGCTCGACCACGCCGGCGTCGAGCGGGCGGCGCTCGTCGGCACCGGCTACGGCGCCCAGCTCGCCCAGATCCTCGCGATCCTGCACCCGGAGCGGGTGCACTCCCTGGTGCTGGACTCCCCGCGCAGCGCCGCGACCGACGAGCTGGTCGCCCAGCGACGTCTGCGCGAGCTGTACTGGGACGGCGGCGAGGCGACCACCTCGTCCACCGCCGCCGTGCTGCGCCGCCTCGCCGAGGAGGGGAAGGTGGAGGCCTCCCGCGCCGGCCCCGTCGTGCTCGCCGTCCACGAGCACGGAGGACCGGCCGCGGTGCGCGATCTCGTGGACCTGCTCGCCGTCGGTCGCGGCTCCCTGACCTGGTCCAGCGTGCGGAAGGTGCTGAACCGGGCCTGGCTCGAGTCGACCCCGTTCGTGGTCGAGCACGACCTCGTGGCCCGTCTCGCCCACACGGAGCTCGGGTACGGGGCGCATGCCGACGGGGGACCGCTGGACCCGCTGCTGCTCACCGGCGAGGAACGCCGGGCCGTGCCGCCCTTCGCGCGCGAGCCGATCGACCTGCACGCCCTCGCCCCCGCGATCACCGCCCCGACCCTGGTGATCTCGGGGAGCCAGGACCTGGTCAGCCCGACGCAGGTCGCCCGGGAGGTCGCCGGGCGGATCCCCGGCGCGCAGCTGCTGGAGATCCGCGGCGCGGGCCACTCGATGCTCGACACCCGCAGCCGCATCCTCCAGATCGCGGCGCGCTGGAGCGCCTGCGGGGTCGCGCACCGGCTGCCCGAGCACGCCGCGGAGCTCGCGGCGCTGCCGGTCTCCGCGACCGACCGGGCCCTCTCGCGGGGCCTGCAGATCGCGCTGGCGGCGGAACGGCACTCGCCGTGGCGGCTCCGGCTCGAGTCCGCGCGGGCGGAGCGGGAGCGGCACCTGCTGGAGCGGGCACAGGCGACCTCCCGAGGTCAGCGGGGCCGACGCACCGGCACCGTCCGTGAGGACCCGATCTGACGAGCACCGCCGGCCCGGCCTGACGAGACCCGAGCACCCTGCCTTCCGGCGCTCGCCTCAGGCCCGGCAGGCCACCGTGAAGCCGCCCTCGTCGAACACCGCCCGGTACTCGGCGCCCCACCGCTGCTGCGCCCAGACCGCCAGGTCATCGGGCGGCATCGAGTTCCAGGAGAACGCGTACCAGTCACCGAGCACGCAGTCGGGGACGCGGTCGTTCGGGCCGTGCAGCCACTGCACGTCGTGGTCGGGCACGGCCTGGGCGAGGAGCGTGATGTCCGCCGCGAGGACCGCGTCGTCGGGCACCGCCTCGAGCGCGGCCTGCGCGGGCTCGGCCCGCCACGTCGGCTCCCACTGCTGCGGGCGCAGCACGTCCAGCACGGGCATCTGGGGTCCGAGCACCAGCGTGACCGCGGCGCACAGCGCGACGGCGGCGGTCCGCACCGGCCTGGGCGGCAGCGGCGCGTCGC
>NZ_KV788715.1:0-2832 GCF_001807385.1 Brachybacterium sp. HMSC06H03
GGCCGGTCCGCCGACCCGACAGATGCCGGCCGTCGCCGCGTCCGCCGCCGCGGGCGCCGCTGCCTCGTTGCATCCGACCGGCCCGCAGGGCCCCTCCGGGCAGCGGCAGTACCCCTACGGAGAGCAGGGCCCGTCATCCCCGGGTCCAGCCTCGCAGGGCCCCGCCTCCGCCCCGCCGCCCGTCGGCCGACCGCCCCAGGAGGAGGACGATTCCGACGACGGCAGCCGGAAGCGGGCCCTGATCGCCTGCGGCGGCTGCCTCGTGCTCGCCCTGATACTGCTGCTCGTGATCGGGCTGGGCGCCCGCGCCCTGTTCGCCCCCGACGAGGAGCAGTACCGGCGCGACAGCTCGACGACCAGCGCCGAGGCCGCTCCGGAGGAGACCACCGCGGAGGAGACGACCGAGGAGACCACCGAGGATCCCGTCTCCCCCGCCCCCGAGGGCGCCGAGGAGATGTCCGAGCTGCGCTCCCCCACCGGGAACATCAGCTGCCATCTCGAGGAGGACTCCGTCTCCTGCTCCCTCGTGGAGCGGGACTTCTCCGAGGCAGGCCTCGAGGACTGCGAGAACGGACCGTTCTCGATCACCGTCGCGGGCGAGGACGCTGAGCGGGCCTGCGGCTCGTCCTTCCTCAGCGACTCCGCGCCCACCCTCGAGTACGACCGCAGCGCTCAGCGCGGCGACGTGGCGTGCACGAGCCGCTTCGACGGGATGACCTGCTGGAACGTCATGACCGGCAAGGGCTTCACGGTGAACAAGGTGTCCTACGAGACGTTCTGACCCACCGGGCCCGCCCCGCATCGACGAGCCCCTCGCCGGAGCGATCCGGCGAGGGGCTCTTTCCTGCGTGGCTGCCGCACGGTCCTGCGGGGACCGGGGCGAGAGCTGGAGACGGGAATCGAACCCGCAACCACCTGTTTACAAGACAGGTGCGCTACCGTTGCGCCACTCCAGCGAGAGGGGACCGGCCGCGATGCGGCCGGTCCCCTGAGAGTGTAGAGGCCCGTGGGCCTCGGGGCGGCCTGCGGCTCAGCCTTCGCCGCCGTCGGAGGCGGACTCGCCGCCCGCGGCGAGCACGGCCTCGCGCATCTTGCCGGGCTGGGACCACTGATCCGAGCCGAAGGTCTCGCCGTCGATCTCGACGTACGGGGTGCCGCCGCCGGTCTCCTCGCCGTAGGGGTCCACGACCTGGCGCACCCACGGCTGGTAGGTCTTCGAGCTCATGCAGGACTGGACCTCGTCGGAGGCGCCGGCCTCCTGGGCGTAGCCCCAGATCTGCTCGTCGGTCAGGCCCGCGCTGCCCTCGGCGGGCTGGTTGGCGAACATGAGCTGCTGGAAGCCGATGGCGTTGTCGGGGTTGTCCTCCCACACGCAGGCGAGAGCGTTCGCGGCGCGGGAGGAGTAGTCGCCGGTGGTGGACTGGGTGTCCAGGAAGCGGCGCGGCACGAGGTGCACGGTCGCCTCCTCGTTCTCGACGATCTGCTGGAGGTCCGCGCCGTTGATCTCCTCGAACTGGCCGCAGACGGGGCACATGAAGTCGAGGTGGATCTCGAGCACCGGCTTGCCCGAGTCCTCGGGGGCGCCGATCGGGAGGTAGGGCTGGTCCTCGGCGACCCCCTCGGGGGTCGCGACGGGACCCGCCGGCTGCGCCTGGCGGTAGATGAACAGACCGGCGGCGGCGACCAGCACGAGCGCGACGACGGTGACCGCCGCGATCACGATGGTGCGGACGGTGCGCTGACGCTTGAGCTCTGCCTGGCGCTGCGTGCGCAGGGCCTCGCGCTGCGCTTCGCGGCGCTCCTGCGCCGACTGGGACGGACCGGACGCGGCCATGTGATCTCCTCGCCCCGGGCTGGGGCAGCGGTCGGTGGTGGGTCGTGCAGAGTTTAGCCGTGGCCGCCTGGACGGGGCCGGACGGGATGAGCGACCTCACCCGCCCCCGCGCCGTGAGCACCCGCACCCCTGTGCAGGAGTGCCGTCGTCACCGTCTCCACAGCGCGATGTCGTCCAGCCGCGGCCCGTGCGGGAAGGGGAGGTAGTCCACCATCCCCTCGCGGGCCACGAGCGCGAAGACCACCGCGCCGAGCAGCAGCAGGAGCAGCACCAGCACGATCGCGCCCCACAGCATGTCGGGCGCGGCCGCGTCGAGCATCCGGTGGGCGCCGTCGCGGGTGGTGCGGCTGCCGATCCCGACCCAGGTGATCAGCAGGGTGATCGCCATGGCGGTCGCGAAGGCGACCCCGTCGGGCAGCGGCGAGCCCTGCAGCAGCGTCCAGGCGGCATCGAGGGCCAGGCCCACGGGCAGGCCGAGGAGCAGCGGGAACAGTGCCTGCAACGTGATCTCGAGCAGCCCCAGCAGGAAGCGGAAGGGGCTGGCGAGCCCTGCCGCCCAGGTGGGTCCGGAGCCGGTCGCGCCGCGCATCCGCTGCGCGGTCACGGAGCGGTGGCTGCGCTCCCAGGTGCGGGCGAGCGCGCCGAGCAGGAGCAGGACGCCGAGCGAGATGTAGGGGGCGAGCGCGGCGAGGGCGACGATCAGCAGGTGCCCGGTCCACACCAGCAGCGGCCGACGGGGCGGGGCCGGCGGCGCGGCCCACATGCCCTGCGCCGGCGCCATCTGCTGCGGAGCCATCGGGTGGGGCGCCATCGACTGGGGCGCGAGCTGCTGCGGAGGCACCCCGTGCTGCGGGGCGAGCTGCTGGGGCACGGTCTGCCCGCCGCCGTGGGCGAGCCGCTGCGTCGGCCCCGGCTGCGGGTATGGCTGCGAGTACTGATGCGGGGCCGTCCGCTGCGGCGAGGCGGCCGCACCGTAGGGCGCAGCGCCCTGCGGCGCG